>CAZZLX010000084.1:0-10499 GCA_964655235.1 uncultured Rhizobium sp. | reverse complement strand
GTCCTGGCCCCATTCGATGAAGCCTGTGGGATTCGGCATGACGTCGCCGGAAAACCAGGCGATCGCGCCCCTGACGCCGTCGAGGTCCTTGCCCGTCGGCAGCGGCTGGCGGAGGTCGTGATAGGTCACCACGAGCCCGAGATGGTTGAGCGGCATCTCGAGGATCTGGTGGACCGCGGTGAAGCGGATATCGGAATCAAGCGTACCGTCGTAGAGCGCGAGGATGGTGCGCGCGATCGGCTTGCCTTGCGCGAATGCCCCAGTACCGAGGAGCAGCGTCAACGCCACCAAGGCGAAGGCGGCGAGGCGCTTCATTTGTTCTGCGGCCCCGGGATCACGCGGTCGAGCTCGACCGTCGCGACGTAGGGGCTGAAGCCGTTCGCGGTCTGGATCTTATAGATCTCGGCGATCCCGGCGGCATCGGCCGGATCCCAGTAGTCGAGCGTCAGGATCTTGAGGTTCGGCTGGCGTCGCGCCGCCCCCTGCAGGATCTCCACCTGCTGGCGATACGTCGCCTCGTCGACCTTGCCGTACTTCTTCGCCTCGAAATCGTAGTCGGCATAGACCGACTCGCCCAGGACCATGTCGATGTCGCGCTCGACCGACGGCAGCATGTCGTAGCCGCGGTTGAGGATGACGGTCATGCGCGGGAAGTTGCGACGGATGGTGCGGATCAGCCGCGCGCCGGCCTCGAGCATCCCGGCGTTGGCCTTCGCATCCAGTCGCTCGAGATGACCGGGGTTGTCCATCGTGTCGATGAAGATGCCCTGGAAGCCGCGGCGGAGGATCTGCGGCACCAGCTCCTCGATCACGCGCCTGGTCCAGCGCGGGTCCCGCACGTCGACAAAGTAGCTGCCCTTCCAGTTCTCGTTCTCGCCGAGCAGAATCCCTTCACCTTTGACGTCGGCGAAATAGGGCCGCGTCTCGTTGACCTCGCCGAGGCTGAGATAGCCCACGACCTTCTTGCCTCGGTCGATCAGTGGCTCGGGCGGGGGGTGCCGATCGGATTCGAACACCACCAGGTCGTAGGGATAGAAGGCGGCCGGCGGCAGCTCCGCCGCGTAGTAGACGACCCAAGGGATCGGGGCACCGGCAGCGCCGGCTCCGGTCGCCGCCAGGACGGTCATCAGGCATGCCCAAAGCACGCGTCGGACGGCTTCCATGGGGTCGTGTTTCCTCCTCCGAGCCTTATATAATGGAATGCCGGTCAAATTCGGGGGTTCCGGCATCGGAGGGGTCTACAAATGCCAGCGACGAGCCTGATCCGGACGGCAGCGGTGGCCCTGCTTCTCCTGGCCCGGCCGGCCTCGGCCGAGACCATCGGCGCCCGCTACGACATCTACACCGGCGGCTTCAAGTCGCTGTCGATCCAGGCGCGGGCAGCCGTCCGCGAGGCCGACTACGACGTCGAGGCGAATCTCGCGACCACAGGCATCATCGACTGGATACTCAGGTTCACCCAGAAGATCGAGAGCCGCGGCCGGATCGAGAGCGCCCCGCTTCCCGTCTCCTACGTCTCCGGCGGCACGTTCTTCGGGACCCACCGCTCGATCCGGCTCGACTATCGCGAAGGCGGACGCATCGACGCGCTGCTCGATCCGCCCAACGACGACGACGACCGCACGCCCGTCCCGGAGGCGATGAAGCTCGATACCTTCGACCCCATGAGCGTCTTCGTCGCCCTGAACCAGGCGGCGGGCGCGGGCGGCAGCCCCTGCAGCGGCAAGGTTCCGGTCTTCGACGGGCGACGGCGGTTCAACCTCGTGTTCGAGGACGACGGTCCGAGCGTCGTCGAGTCCAGCCACTACACCGTCTTCTCCGGGCCCGCGCTGCGCTGCAAGGTCCAGATGGAGCGGCTCGCCGGCTTCCAGCAGAACCCGCGATTCAACGCCCGGACGCCCCGCGTCTCCATCCTCTACGTCGCCCGTTTCGGCGAGAGCGGAATGTGGATTCCGGTCCGTCTCGAAAGCGACTCAAGCTTCGGGCTCGTGATCGGCCACCTGGTCGAGATCGACGCGCCGGCAAGGCCCCTTGGCCCAGGGCGGCGTCCTGCTTCATAATGGAAGTACGCGTCCAGGGGTGGGACCGTGCGGCGCGGCACGCCGGGAGAGTTGCCATCATGAATGCTCGCGCATTCGCCCTCGGCGTTGCGGCCCTTGGTCTCGTCGCCTGCCAGGACTTCCGCTCGGACGTCCGCACGTCCGTTGGGTACCAAACCAACCCGCTGCTGCAGACCCGCGAAGGGCGCCGCGAGGTCGTGAGCCTCTGCCACGACGCGGTGACCGAACGCGTCGCCAACGTCGATAGCCTGCGCTTCGCCCAGGGCCAGATCATCAACACCGACGACTACGGCGACGCCCGTTATCACGGCGCGGTCGAAGGCGTCTCGGCCGGATACGCGCGCCGCTACCCCTTCATCTGCACCGTCCAGCCCTCGGGCACGGTCGAGGTCGTCTTCCGCTGATGCGCGCGGCGGCCGAAGTCCGTCCTTCGCCGCCGTGACCGATCCCATCGAGGTGGTCGTCGGCCGGCTGGGCGCGGCCGGCGACGGCATCGCCGAGCATGGCGGCCAGCGCCTGTTCGTTCCCGGCGCGCTCCCGGGCGAGCGTCTTCTGGTCCGGTTGGGACCGCCACGAGGGGAAGGACGCAGCACGACGATCGTTCGTCGGCTCACCGACGCCGAAACCCGCATAGCTCCGGCGTGCCGGCACTTCGGCCGCTGCGGCGGCTGCGCCCTCCAGCATCTGGCGCCGCCCGCCTACGCCGCAGGGAAGCGCGACCTGATCGTCGAGGCATTGGCGCGTCGCGGCTTCCACGACGCGGACATCGCCGAGACGCTGGTGGTGCCGCCGGGCGACCGCCGGCGCGCGGTCTTCTCGGCAGTCGGCCGCAAGGGCGGCGCGGTGCTCGGCTTCGCCGAGGCGCAATCGCACGCGCTGGTCGACATCGCCGAATGTCCGGTGATCGCCCCTGCCCTCTTCGGTCTGACGGCGCCGATGCGAACGCTGCTTTCCGGCCTGCTGGCCTCGGGCCAGCGCGGCCAGGCGATTGCCACCGTCACGGCTGCGGGCATCGACCTCGTGCTCGAGATCGATGCCGTTCCGGACCTGTCCGCCCGCGAACGGCTCGCCGCCTTCGCCGCCGAAGTGGATCTCGCCCGCCTCGCGTGGCGGCGTCCCGGCGGCACCGTCGAGATCCTGGCAGCAAGACGCCCGGTCCATGTCGTCTTCGACGGCGTGCCGGCAGTCTTTCCGCCCGGGGCCTTCCTGCAGGCGAGCCTCGCCGGCGAGGCCGCGCTGATCGCCGAGGTCCTGGCCGGCGTCGGCGGCGCGAGGACGATCCTCGATCTCTATGCCGGCATCGGCACGTTCAGCCTGCCGATGTCGCGCGGCGCCAAGGTGACCGCGATGGAGGGCGATCCGGAAGCGGTGAAGGCGCTCGCCGCCTCCGGAAAGGGAAAGATCACAGCCGAGCGCCACGACCTCGCCCGCGAGCCGCCCGATGCGAAGGCGCTGACCCGCTTCGAGGCAGTAGTCTTCGATCCGCCGCGCGCCGGCGCGCGCATGGTCGTGGAAAATCTCGCGAAGTCGGCCGTGCCGACGGTCGTCGCGGTCTCGTGCAACCCGCAGACCTTCGCGCGCGACGCCCGCACCTTGGCCGACGGCGGTTACCGGCTCGTCCGGGTCCGGCCGATTGACCAGTTCCTCTGGTCATCCCATGTCGAGTTGGTCGCCCTCTTCCGCCACGAGACGCCATGACCGGAACGCGCACCGAAACCGACAGCCTGGGACCGATCGAGGTCGCCGCCGACCGCTATTGGGGCGCGCAGACCGAGCGGTCGCGCCGCAACTTCCCGATCGGCGGCGAGCGCATGCCGGACGCGCTGGTTCGTGCCTTCGGCCTGCAGAAGCAGGCGTCCGCGCTCGCCAACCGCGAACTGGGTCTGCTCGAACCGAAGCTCGCCGACGCGATCGTCGAGGCCGCGCAGGAAGTCGCCTTGGGGAAGCTGATCGACCACTTCCCGCTGGTGGTCTGGCAGACCGGCTCCGGCACCCAGACCAACATGAATGCTAACGAGGTGATCGCCAATCGGGCGAACGAGATTCTCGGGGCGCCGCTGGGATCGAAGAAGCCCGTGCATCCGAACGATCACGTCAACATGAGCCAGTCGTCGAACGACAGCTTCCCGACGGTGATGCACGTCGCGACCGCGATCCTCGCCCGCGACCTTCTCGATCCCGCACTCGCGCGTCTCGAACGCGCGCTCGACGAGAAGTCCGCCACGTTCGCCGACGTGGTCAAGATCGGACGGACACATCTTCAGGACGCGACGCCGGTAACGGTCGGCCAGGAGTTTTCCGGCTACGCGCGCCAGATCGCGGAATCCCGCGCGGCGCTGGCGGGGGCGCTGAAGGAGATCCATGCACTCGCCCAGGGCGCGACCGCCGTCGGCACAGGCCTCAACTCGCCGCCCGCCTTCGGCCGCGAGGTCGCGCGGCATCTCGCGCGCCTGACCGGAATCCCGTTTCGCCAAGCGCCCAACCTCTTCGCCGCGATCGCCGCCCATGACGCGCTGGTGCGGCTGTCGGGCGTGCTCAACGCGACGGCGGTGGCACTGACCAAGATCGCCAACGACATAAGGCTGCTGGCATCCGGTCCCAGGGCCGGCTTCGGCGAGCTCGTCCTGCCGGAGAACGAACCGGGGTCGTCGATCATGCCCGGCAAGGTGAACCCGACGCAGTCCGAGGCCGTTACCATGGTGGCCGCCGAGGTCATGGGCAATCACGTGACCGTGACGGTGGCGGGGGCGGGGGGACACCTGGAGCTCAACGCCATGAAGCCGGTGATCGTGTGGAATGTGCTCAGGTCCATCCGGCTCCTGGGCGACGCAACCGACAGCTTCGCCGAGCGTTGTATTGCGGGCATCCAAGCGGATCGCGCGCGGATCGCCCGTCACCTGGAGCAATCGCTCATGCTGGTCACCGCGCTCGCCCCGCATATCGGCTACGACAAGGCGGCTGCCATTGCGAAGCATGCCCATGCCGCCGGGCTCGGCCTGAAAGAGGCGGCATTGGCGTCCGGCGACGTAACCGCCGCGGATTTCGACCGATGGGTCGATCCTCGCGCCATGCTTGGACCAAGCCCTTGAGCCTCGAACCCATGAACGCCGACACGCCGAGCCCGCGGATCGTGAAGCGCTCCGTCGTCGTCGCCGGCCATCGCACCAGCGTCTCACTGGAAGGTCCCTTCTGGGATGAGCTGAAGCGCATCGCCGAGACCAAGCGCGTGAGCCTCAACCAGCTCGTCGCCGAAGTGGACGGTCGCCGCGAAGGCAATCTGTCGAGCGCGCTTAGGCTGCTCGTGCTCGAAACCCTGAAGGCCGAGATCCGGTCAACGACCACCACGCACGGCTAGCGCCTCGATCAGGCGACGAAGCGCAGGCCCGGGCTCGAGGCTCGGCGCATTGGCGCCGGCGAGCGCCGCCGTCCCATCCAGCTCCGTCGTTCCCTCCGGTGTCACCGCCGCGCCCGAGAGCTTGAGCGCGGAAAGCGGGCCCGTGAACCGTCCGACCGCCGTGACGGCGGTGTTGTCTGCGACGCCGGCACCGTCGCCGTTGCCGAACAGCCGCAGCAGCTCCGACGGACGTCGCGTCGCCAAGTCGAAGGAGATGTCGGTGCCTTCGCCCTCGAGGGCGAGCCTCCCCGCCGCGGAGACGCGCGCCCCGGCCGCCTCGCCGATACGGAAGCGACGGAAGTCGAGTGCCCTTTCCGTGATATCCGCCTCCAGGTCGAGATCGCGAAGCCCGATCCCGTGCCACGTGGCGAGATCCGCCGAGGCGGCGACGTGCCCGCCAATCCCCAACGCCACCGCGCCGCCGAGCAGCGGCAGATACGGATCGATCGTGATGCGGTCGACAGCGACCCGGAGATCGACGCTGGGCTCGGGCGTGAGCGTCAGGTTTCCGCTGCCGAGCATGCGGCTGGTGTCGAGCTTGAGGTCGAAAGAGGGCACCGTCAGCCGCTCGCCGTCGAAGGTCATGCGGAACGTGAGCGCGGCACGACGCAGCCGGTCGGGCGGAATCCCCACGGGCTCGAGACCGAGCCAAGCCAGCGCGACGCGAAGATTGTCGGAGACAAGATCGGCCTCGCCTTCGTACATGGGCGCCGCATCGGTCGTGCTGATGCGTCCGAAAGCGGTCACCTCGGTGCCGCCGGGGCCGAGCGCCGAAAGCTGCCGGACCGCCATCTGACGGTCGAGCATCCGAATTTCGGCGCGCACCTGACGCACGAGGCTGCCGCGCACGCCGACCGCCTCCGCGGTCAGGACCACGGAAAGATCGCGTCCGTCGGCACCGCCGCGGAGTCCCACGATCGTGGCGAGCCAGCGCTCCAGCTCGAGACGGCCGAAGCCCAGCTGGATCTCGCCGGCGCGGAGGCTTTCGGCGAGATCGATCCGTCCGGTGACGCGGGCGCCGTCGATGTCGAAGGAGAAATCGGAAAGCAGCACGCGGCCGTCGCTCCAGGCGAGCTTCGCTTCCGCGGTCGCGGGCCCGGGGAGCGGTACCGCGACGATGCCGAGGCGCGCCAGGAACCTGGCGCCGTCAGCCGTCGTGAGCTTGATCGGCCCGCCGATCTCGATGCCGCGAGGGCCGCGATTGACGGCACCGGCGAGCGACAGCTCGGCATCGGCGCTCTGGATCTTCGTGGCGAAGCCCACAGGACGGCCAGGGTCGAGCCGCCCGACCATCACCTCGATCCGGGCCGGCTCCATGCCGATACGCGCCGTGCCGCGGATGTCGAACGGGCCGGCCGGCGACCCCGGGACGACTGCCAGCGCCGCCTGGTCGAGCACCCGGCCGTCCGGCCCGTCCAGGGCACCGTCGACGATCTCCAGCCGCTCGAGCGGCAGCGTCGGCCATTCACCGGGATTCGAACGCCAGTCGCGGAGCGCGGCAACGCGGAGGCGGGGACCCACGAGAGAGACGATCCTGGGTTCGACGTCGCCGATGAGCAGCGGCCAGAAGCGGACGGAGATGCGCGCCTCGCGCGCCGTCAGCATCTTGTCGCCGACCTCCACGTCCGGCAGCACCAGGACGGGGCCCCCCGACCAGCGGAGGCCGAGGCGGCCGCCGAGCGTGACCGGCTGGTCGAGCCACGCCGAGACGGAATCCACGGCGCGGCCGCGGAAGGCGTCGAGATCGATCTGGGTGAAAAGTCCGAAGAGGACGGCGGAGACCAGGACGACCGGGATGGCGGCCCAGCGGCGCTTCCGCCGCCGGAACCTCATGACACGCCGCCGGCGTCAGCTCTCAGCGCAGAGCGACCGCCTGAGCCTGGGTCTCTTTGACGAAGCGTTGGAACTTTTGCAGCTCCTTGCCCTCCAGACCGCCGGCTTTCACCATGCGGACCTTCATCGGGTCGACCTGCTTGTTGTCGACGAGAACCTCCCAGTACAGGTGGTTCCCGCTGGCGAGGCCAGTGCGGCCAACATAGCCGATGACCTGTCCCTGCGCCACCCATTCGCCCTCGGCGACGCCCGGGGCGAACTCGTCGAGATGGCCATAGGCGGTGTCGTGACGCGGGTCGTGCTTGAGCTTGATGTAGTTTCCGTAGTTGCCGCGCCAGCCCATATCCTCGACCACGCCGTCGGCCGCCGCATAGATCGGCGTGCCCTTCGGGGCCGGGAAGTCGACGCCCTTGTGGAGCTTCACCTTCCGCAAGACCGGGTGAAGGCGCGGGCCGAAGGGCGAGTTCACCTTGCCGCCCTCGATCGGGATCATGAAGCGGATGTTCTCGAGCGGACGGCCGCTCTCGTCGAAGAACTTCGGCTCCGCGCCCGGCGGGGCGTAGTGATAGAAGCGGTGCGGCGTCTTGCCGATCGTGACCTCGGCATAGCGCAGGCGCAGACGGTCGCTGGCTTTGCGGCCGGCGCCGGTCGCGCCGAGGCGCTCGTAGATCACCTGGAACTCGGTGCCGGTCTTGATCCGCTTCGGCAGCGTCGGATCGAACTCGAGCGCGCGGATCACGTCGTCGGCCAGCATCGACGGCAGGCCGGCCTGGGTCAGCGAGCCACGGAGGCTCTTCGAGACCTTGCCTGCGACGGTCTCGACCGAAACGCTCGGACGGCCGTTGACGGAAGCGGCGTGGAAGGCACCGTCCTGGCCGCGCACCAGCGTCAGCGACAGGTCGGGCGGAAAATCGACATGAAGGGCGGAAAGGCGGATCTGGCCGCCGGCATCGCCCAGGGTCATCACGACGGTATCGCCGACCTGCAGGCGCTTCGGATCGACCAGATCCTGCATCGCCTCTAGCACGCGGGCCACTTCGGCCGAGAGGACGCCGGCCCGCGCCATGATCTTGCCGAGCGTGTCGCCCCGCTCGACCGTGACCGTCCGCTGCGCCTGACCCGGATCCGCCTTCGCCGCGTCCGCCCTTGGCACGACCTTCTCGTGCGAGGTCCAGTCGAGCCAGCCCGCCTGGGCCGACCCGACTGGTTCCGCTGCGGCTGCGATCAGAGCCAGCAAGGCGATCGCCTGCGCCGATCTGATCATCTCAAACCCTCCCCCGTGCTCAATTCCAAGTCGCCCGAAAACCCGAATCCGACCGGACGACCGCTCCCTGTTGCTGCTGCGCTACGCCTTGGATTTTTTTGGCGAGCGCTATTTTTGTCACAGTCCTCTAACCGGGATTGAACAGGGGCGTCAACCCTGAATTCTTCGCCCTCCCCAGACTTGGCGGTCAAGTCTTTGCAGACACACAATATCTTGGAAAAGAAAGGTCCACGAATCGCATCGCGGGCCTGTGGTCGCGCCTTCGATTCGCCCCAATCCTACACGGCGAGGGCCATTCCACCCGCGTAGGGGTCGGCGCCGCCGGTCACCCGGCCCCCCTCGGCGCGGACCGCATGGACCCGGGCGAAGGCGTAGCTGTAGGGGAGCCGGACCGCCTTGTAGCCGTCCGCCTCCAGCGCCTCGGCGATGTATCCAGGGATGCGGAAGCAGAGGTCGATCGCATCGCTGGTGGCTGAGAAGCGGGGCGCGTCGATCGCCTCGGTCACGCTCATGCCGTGGTCGAGCACGTTGAGGATCACCTGGAGCACGCCCATCGGGATCTGGGCGCCGCCCGGGGCGCCGACGGCCAGGACCGGCTTCCCGTCCCTGGAGACGATGATCGGGCTGGCGGTCGAGCCGCGGCTCTTGCCGGGGGCGATCGAACTCGGATGGCCGGGCCTCGGGTCGAAGAAGCCCATGGCGCCGTTGTACATGAAGCCGAGCCCCTCGGTGATGACGCCCGACTGGTATCCCAGCGTATGGGTCATCGTGACCGTCATCCCATCCGCATCCATGGAACAGAGATGCGTGGTGTCCGCCGCCTCCTTGAGGCCCTGCCGGACCAGCGTCGCCTTCTTGCCGCGCCTGATCTCCTCGGCCGCCTCCTTGGCGCGCGCCTTGTCGACAATGTCGGCGACCGGCACCGGCACGACCTCGGGATCGCCGAGATGCCTCTCCTTCATGATCATCGCGCGCTTCATCGCTTCCGCGACGGTGCGGATGTACTCGGGGCTGTTGTGGCCCATGCCGCCGAGGTCGAAGTTCTCGAGGATGTTCAGCATGAGGGCCACCATCAGCCCTCCGCCCGGCGGCGGGTTCACCGCGACCTCGTAGCCGCGATAGGGGATCTTGACCGGCTCGCCCGGGACGACGCGGTAGCGCTCCAAGTCTTCCATCGTCAGAAGCCCGCCATGGCGCGAGAGATCGGCAACCATCTCCTTCGCCAACGCGCCGCTATAGAAACTGTCGGGCCCTTCGGCGGCGAGGCGTCGAAGGGTGCGGCCGTAGTCGGGATTCTTCACCTTGGTGCCGACCGGATGGAACTTGCCGTCGGGGCCGAAGAACAGCTTGTGCGCGGCCTTGCACAGCTCCATGCGCTCGATCGGATCGGCGCGGCCGAGGCCTTCGCGCGAGTTCCAGTAGGTGTGGACGAACGGCGTGATCGTGTAGCCGTCCTCCGCCAGCTTAACCGCCGGCATCAAAAGGTCTTCCCATTTCAGCTTGCCGTAGCGGCCGTGCACGGCATGGAAGCCCGCGATCGCGCCGGGGGTCGCGATCGCGCCGTATCCCACGTCGTTGACCTTGTCCTTGAGCACGAAGGAGAAGCCGTCGCGCGTCTGGTACTCGATCAGGTGCGTCCACATGTCGGCGCGCGACGCCAGCGGCGCGCGGCAGTAGAAGTCGACCACCTCGTGGCGGTTCTGCTTCGGCGCGAATATGTGGCAGGAGCCGAGGCCCGCGACGCCGCACATCAGGCCGTCGACGACGCCTTGCGCGAAGGCGGTGGCGATCGCCGCGTCGACGGCGTTGCCCCCGGCCATGTAGATGCGCGCGCCCACCTCGACCGCTTCGGGCTGCGGGGCGACGACGATTCCGCGCTTCATCGGGGCTCTCCTTGAGGGAACGCCCGATGATGGCAAACGACGACGCCCCGGCTCAAGGCCGGGGC
>CAZZLX010000083.1:0-10512 GCA_964655235.1 uncultured Rhizobium sp. | reverse complement strand
CGGCACCGCGGTCGGCGAGGCGCTCACCTCCGATCCGCGCGTCGCCAAGGTGTCGCTCACCGGCTCCACGCGAACCGGACGTCTAATGATGGCGGCTGCCGCGCCGACCCTGAAGAAGGTGACGATGGAGCTCGGCGGAAAGTCGGCACTGATCGTCTGCGCCGATGCCGACCTCGATCAGGCGGTGTCCGGCGCGATGCTCGCCAACTTCTATACGCAGGGCGAGGTGTGCACCAACGGCACGCGGGTCTTCGTCGACGAGCGTGTGCTGGGCGAGTTCCTTAAGCGGCTGTCCGCGCGCACCGCCAGGCTCAGGATCGGCGACCCCATGGATCCGGCGACCCAGGTCGGCGCGCTGATCTCCGCCGATCATCTCCAGTCGGTTCTCCGATACATCGAGTCCGGAAAGCGCGAAGGTGCCAAGCTCGTCTGCGGCGGCAGGCGGCCGGCCGATCCGCGCCTGGCGCGCGGCCACTTCATCGAGCCGACGATCTTCACCGACTGCCGCGACGACATGACCATCGTGCGCGAGGAGATATTCGGCCCGGTTCTGTCGATCCTCTCCTTCACGTCCGAGGACGAGGTCGTCGCCCGCGCCAACGGCTCCGAGTTCGGTCTCGCCGCCGGCCTCTTCACCCGCGACCTCGCCGCCGGCCACCGGATGGCCGCCCGGCTCGAAGCCGGCGTCGTCTGGATCAACAACTACAACATCACGCCGATCGAGATGCCGTTCGGCGGCTACAAGCAGTCGGGCCTCGGCCGCGAGAACGGGCACGCGGCGATCGAGCACTACACCCAGCTCAAGAGCGTCTATGTCGAGCTGGGCAGCGTCGCCTGCCCGTACGACTGACGGCGATGCGCGGCACGCCCGAATACGACTACATCGTCGTCGGCGCCGGCTCGGCCGGCTGCGTGCTCGCCAACCGGCTGAGCGAGGATCCGGACGTCACCGTCCTGCTGCTCGAGGCCGGCCCCACCGATCGCACGTGGAAGATCCACATGCCGGCGGCGCTGACCTACAATCTTTGCAACGACCGGTACAACTGGCACTACGAGACCGAGCCGCAGGCGCACATGAACGGTCGGCGCATGTATTGGCCGCGCGGCCGCGTGCTCGGCGGCTCATCCTCGCTCAACGCCATGGTCTACGTGCGCGGGCATCCGTGGGACTACGACCGCTGGGCGCGCAACCCGGGGCTCGAGTCCTGGTCGTACGCGCATGTCCTGCCCTATTTCAAGAAAGCCGAGACCCGAGCCAAGGGCGCCGATCTCTACCGCGGCGGCGACGGCCCCCTGCACGTCTCCACCGGCTCGACGCCCAATCCCCTGTTCGACGCGTTCATCCAGGCCGGTGTCCAGGCGGGTTATCCGTTCACCGAGGACATGAACGGCTACCAGCAGGAAGGCTTCGGGCGGATGGACATGACCATCCATCGCGGCCGGCGCTGGTCCGCGGCGAGCGCCTATCTGAGGCCCGCGAGGCAGAGGCCCAACCTTACGATCGCGGTCGAGGCCCTTGCCGAGCGCGTGCTGTTCCAAGGCAGCCGGGCCGCCGGCATCGCCTACCGTCGCCGCGGGCGGCAGATCGAGGCGCGCGCGCGCCGCGAGGTGATCCTGTCGGGCGGCGCGATCAACTCGCCGCAGCTCCTGATGCTGTCGGGTGTCGGCCCGGCCGATCATCTGCGTTCGCACGGGATCGCGGTCGTGCGCGACCTGCCGGGCGTCGGCCGGAACCTGCAGGACCACCTGGAGCTCTACATCCAGCACGCCTGCACGCAGCCGATCACGCTCTACGCGGTCGAGAACCCGCTGGTGAAGCTCAAGGTCGGGATCGAGTGGTTCCTCAGGAAAACCGGCTGGGGCGCGTCGGCGCATCTGGAGGCCGGCGCCTTCATCCGCCGCGACGACGACGTCGCGCACCCCGATCTCCAGTTCCACTTCCTGCCTTCGGTCGTCAACGACCACGGCCGCAAGCCCGGCGACCGGCACGCGTTCCAGGTCCATGTCGGCCCGATGCGCGCGACCTCGGTCGGCGAGATCCGGCTGCGCTCAAGCAGCCCGACAGATCATCCGCTGCTGCAGCCGAACTACCTCTCGACCGAGCAGGACCGGCTGGAGATGCGCGATGCGGTCAAGCGTGCGCGCGACGTGTTCGCGCAGGCAGCCTTCGATCCCTACCGCGGCGACGAGATGCAGCCGGGCCGAGACGTGAGGACCGATGCCGAGATCGATGCATTCGTCCGCGCCAAGGCCGACAGCGCCTACCACCCCTGCGGCACTTGCAGGATGGGCACCGACGCGATGGCAGTCGTCGACGGGTCGCTGCGCGTCCGAGGAGTCGACGGACTCAGGGTCGTTGACGCGTCGATCATGCCCGACGTCGTGTCGGGCAATCTCAACGCGCCGGTGATCATGCTGGCCGAGAAAGCTGCCGATCTCGTCCGCGGCCGCGAGCCGCTGGCGCCGCTGGATGCGCCCGTCTACGCGCCCCACCGGCGCTCGCCCGTCATGGCCGCAACGGCGGCACGCTGAACGACGAGGCTCTTCTGGGCGCGGCCGTCAGAGCATCCGCGCATGGAATGCGAAGTACGCGTCGACCTGGGCCTTGTTCTCCGGCGGCAGGGACACGAAACGTCCGGCGAGATCACCGCCGTCCCGCCGCACGATGACGACTTCGGTGGCAAAGGCGATGGCAAACGGATCCTGACGGATATCGATGCGGGCGACACACTTGTCACCGATGGCGCGCTGGCCGGAATAGGCACCTGCCAGGAATCCGTGCGCGCTCCAGTTCTTGATCGGATACGAAGCGCCATCCAGGGAGACAAGCGCGGTGTCCTCGGGCGCCTCGACCCTCAGGCCCCGACGCCGATCGGCACCCGACGGCGCCGGCCGGAAAAGCTGCTTCAGAAACTCCAACATCGTCCGGAAGCCTAGGCGCGATCCTGTGCGCGCGCAAATCCGGACGCTGCGAAATGAGACGCTTTCGCAATTAGGATATCGCGTCTAGCGCCGCTGATAGACCCTGATGCATTCGATCGGAATCCGGATGGGAATCTCGGACGCGACGATGTCGGCGTCGGTCTCGACGCGGAGGCGCTGTCCACCGAAGCCGAGGACGTAGAGATTGCGGGCGCCGAGATAGCTCTTGGCCAGAACCTTCGCCACGGCATGGTTCTCCGAGCGCGTGGCGGTGCCGCCGACAGCGATTTTTTCGGGCCGAATCGCGAGCATCACCGGACCGGACGACACGCCAAGCGCCTTGACCTCGAACGCGTTCCCACTCGCCAGCCTTGCCGTCGCCTCGCCGGCGGCGCCGACGATGAGATCGGCCTCCAGCAGGTTGCTGGCGCCGACGAAGTCGGCGACGAAGACGTCCGCCGGTGTCTCGTAGATTTCCGCCGGCGTCCCGATCTGGGCGATGCGTCCCTTGTTCATCACAATGATGCGATCACTGAGCGCCAGCGCCTCGGTCTGGTCGTGGGTCACGTAGACCGTGGTGACTCCGGTCCGCTTCTGCAACTCGCCGAGCCAGATCCGCGCCCTGTCCCTCAGCTTCGCATCCAGGTTCGACAGCGGCTCGTCCAGCAGCAGGATCTCGGGCCGATAGACGAGCGTGCGGGCGAGCGCCACCCGCTGCTGCTGACCGCCCGAGAGCTCGCCCGGGTAGCGATCGGCGAAGTCGATCATATCGACCAGGCCCAAGGTCTCGTCGATCCGACGCTTCGCCTCGGCACCACGGATGCGACGCAGTTCCAGGGTGAAGTCGAGGTTCTGCGCCACGGTCATGTGCGGCCACAGCGCGTAGGACTGGAACATCAATCCGAGGTTCCGGAATTGCGCGTCGACGAAGACGCCGGCCGCGCCGTCGAACAGGATACGGTCACCGATGCGGATCGTGCCCGCAGTCGGCCGGTCGAGCCCGGCCAATGCCGCCAGCGTCGTCGACTTGCCGCAGCCGGAGGGCCCAAGCAGCGTCAGGAACTCGCCGTCGGCGACATTGAAGGAGATGTCGTCGAGCGCGACGATGCGGCCGAAGTGCCGCGAGAGGTTGGCGACGGCGACGCTAGCCATGAAGTTTCACTCCGAGAAGCCGCTTCGCCGCGAGGGTCATGACGGCGGTCAGCGCCACCTGCAGCACCGCGAGCGCGGCGACTGGCCCGGTCTGGCCCTGCAGCCACAACGCCAGCATGGTCGCGCCCATCACCTCCGAGCCGGGCGCCATCAGGAACACGGCGGAAGCGTATTCCTTGATGATCAGGATCATCAGCAGGATGAAGCATGAGAGCAGGGCCGGCTTGCTCAAGGGCAGGACGATGCGGCGCATGGTCGTGGTCCATCCGGCGCCGACCGACTTCGCCGCGCGGTCGAAGTCGGCGCTGATCTGCAGCAGCGCCGGCGAGACGATGCCGTAGCCGGAGCTGAGGAAGCGGATCAGGTAGGCGATGAACAGAAGCCAGATCGTGTTCCTGAGCACGCTCGCGCCGGGGATGAACACGGACGCGTAGAAGACGCCAAGGCCGACGATGAAGCCCGGGATCACCCGCGGCAGCTGGGCGATCGCGTCGACGGCGCGGCGCAGCGGATAGTCGGAGCGCTGCGCGACCAGCGCCACGCCGGCGATCAGCGCCGTCCCCGCCGCAGCGCCGACCACTGACAGGATCAGCGTGTTGGTGATCGAGCGGACATAGACGTCGATCGAGAGGATCGTCTCGAAGTTGGCGAGCGTAAGCACCTCGAAAGGCGATATGTCGGGCGAGAAGACCTGGGTGACGGCGCGCAATGCGACGCAGCCGAGCAGCGCCACGATCGCAATCGCGATGTAGGCGACCACGGCCGCGAAGATCGGCCAGCGCCAACGTCCGAGCGGCAGCGTCCTGAGCTGGCCGGAGCGGGCGCCCAGGCTGACGAAGCGGTGGCTGCCGGCCAGCACCAGGCGCTGGAACAGGAACAGCACCGCGACAAGCGCCATGAGCATCAGGGCCAGCACCGCGACGAGGCCGTAGTTCGGCGTGCCGCGGTCGAAGCTGAGATCGTAGATCATCGTCGTCAGTAGCCGGATGCCGACCGGGTTGCCGAGGATCAGCGGGATCGCCAGCGCTTCCAGCGCGCTCACGATGTTCATGATCAAGGCGAAGACGAGCGCCGGCCGCATCAGCGGCAGGTTGATCCGTCTGAGGATGCGCCCCGGGCCGGCGCCGACGACTCGCGCCGCCGCGTCGTGGTTGGGGTCCTGCTGGCGCGCCGCGCCGATGCAGTAGAGCATCGTCACCGGCGCGGCGGCGATGCCGCTGATGATGGCGATGCCGACGACCGAGTAGAGGTTCCACGGCCGGGCGATGCCGATCGCGTCGCCGACGGAGGCGGTGATCAGGCCGTAGGGACCGTAGGCGAGGATGGCCCCGAAGCCGATGATCTGCGGCGAGATGAACAGCGGCCAGAGCAGGACCCCGAGCAATACGCCGCGGCCGGGAAGATCGGTGCGGCCGACCAGTACCGCAAGGGTCGTTCCGACCACCATCGAGAACGAGACCACGATCAGGCAGAAGAGCCCGGTGGTGCCGAAGGTGCGGACGATCTCGGGATCGGTGAACAGCCGCGCGAAGTTGCCGAGAGTGAAGGCGGCCTCGGGGTAATACAGCGGCTTGTCGAGGAACGCCTGGATGATCGCGGGGACGAGCGCCACGCCGATCAGCACGGTCGAGATCAGCGAGATCGCCGATTGCACGGCGTAGCCAGAAGCCCCTCCCGCGACCGAAGCCGGCTGCACGGCAATCGCGGCTTTCGAGCCCGCCAGATCCGTCACGTCCCCTCCCTGCACCGTTTAGTCTTTATGGGGCCGTGGTCGGAACGTTGTCCGGGCCCGTGCTCACGCCGGGCTTACGCCCCTTCCTGGGCCTCCGCCTTCGCCCTTGCCGCCGCGAGCGCCTGGCGCGACGCATTGACGTGGCGGCGCATCAGCATCTCCGCCAGCTCGCCGTCACGCGCCTCGAGCGCATCGACGATGCGGAGATGCTCGGCGTGGCCCATCTCCATGCGCGACTGCGCGCGCGCCCAGCGGCGGTACTGCGCGCGCATGTAGTTCCAGATCTCGCCGTTGAGCAGCCGCTCGAGCTCGCGGTTGCCCGAGATCCGGGCGATCAGAACGTGGAAGTCGTGGATCGTCGGCAGCTGGCGCGCGTCGCCCTTGCGTCGCGCCCGCAGCGCCGCGCTGCGTTCGGCGAGGGCCGCGCGCAGCTCGGCGACCTGGTCCGGGGTGATCACCGCAGCGGCGCGACGGCAGGCCAAGCCTTCCAGCACCTCGCGGATCTCGTAAAGCTCGTCGACGGTACGGACGTCGAGCGCCACCACGCGCATGCCCGAGAACGGCACCCGCTCGATGAGCTGGCGCTCCTCGAGACGCAGCAGCGCCTCGCGCAGGGGCGAGCGGCTGACGCCGAAGCGCTGGGCAAGATCGGTCTCGGTCAGTCGCGCGCCGGGCTCGAATTCCCCGGACAGGATCGACTGCCCGATCTGCTCGAGCACCTTCTCCGATGCCGCGACCGGATCCCGGGACAGAGAGGCGTCCGTCTTCATCGCGAAACAATAGTATACAATTTAGATGTCTTCACCTGCTTTCGGTAAGATTGTCGGGCGCTTATTTCTTGACTTGGCGAGGTTGCCTCCGGGATTGTGTACAATATAACAAGGGAGGCAGCGCGTGGAAGAGATCCGGTTCGTCTGCGGGTCAGGGGGGCTCGGCGGCGGCAAGGTCGTCGCCAAGGCCCTCGACGAAGCCATGGCGATGAAGCCGCATTTTATCGCCTGCGACGCCGGGACCACGGACTCCGGTCCCTTCTCGCTCGGCAGCGGCCGGTCCAACTATCCGCGCGAAGCGGTCAAGCGCGACCTTGAGATCATCCTGGCGGCGGCCAAGCGCGCCGGCATCCCGGTGCTGATCGGCTCGTCCGGCACCGCCGGGATCGACGCCCATGTCGACTGGGTCGTCGACATCGCCAACGAGATCGCGAGCGAGCACCAGTTCAAGGTCAAGACCACGGCGATCCACTCCGAGCAGTCGCCCGAGTACCTGAAGGGCCTCTATCGCGAGTCCCGGATCAGGCCGCTCGATCCGGCGCCGCCGATCGACGAGGGGCTGTTCGACCGCACCTCGCACGTCGTCGGCATGATGGGCGTCGAGCCCCTGCAGAAGGCGCTCGCCGGTGGCGCCGAGCTCGTGGTCGCCGGACGCTGCAGCGACTCCGCGCTCTTCGCCGCAATGCCAATCATGAAGGGCTTCCCCGAAGGCCTCGCCTGGCATGCCGGCAAGGTCATGGAATGCGGCACGCAGGTCTGCGAGTCCGCCGGCCGCGGCGTCATCTACGCCCAGCTGACCAAGGACGATCTGCTGATCCGCCCCTACGGCGAAGGTCTCCGCTGCACGCCGCAGAGCGTCGCGGCCCATTCGTTCTACGAGAACGGCGATCCCTATCTCCACGCCGAGTCCTCGGGGACGCTCGACCTGACCGACTCCACTTACGAGGCGGTGGACGAGCGCACCGTGCGCATCCGCAACAGCGGCTTCCGCCATGCGGACACCTACACGGTGAAGCTCGAGGGCGCGGAGCTGGTCGGCTACCAGACGGTCATCGTCGGCGGGATCCGCGATCCCTACTTCATCCGCAACTACGACACCTGGATCGACGACGTCCGCAAGAAGATCGAGACCTCGGCCAGGGAGATCCTGAAGCTCGAGCCGCCAGACTACCGCCTCGACTTCCACGCCTATGGCCGCGACGCGGTGATGGGGTCGCTCGAGAGCGACAAGACGATGCCGCGCGAGATCGGGCTGGTGACGAACATCACCGCCAAGACCCAGGCGCTCGCGACTAAGCTCGCCGAGATCAGCCGCCAGCCGCTGCTGCACACGCCGATCCCGGAATGGAGCGGCAGCATCACCTCGATCGCCTTCCTTCACAACCCGGTGCCGCTCGAACGCGGCGCCGTCTACCGCTTCTGCCTCAACCACGTCGCCGTCCCCAAGACGCAGGAAGAGATGTTCCGCATGCGCTCGCTCGAAGTCGGCTGAACGGAGAAGACGATGACCGCGCTCGCCGAACTCGCCACCCTGATCCGCAGCAAGAACGCCGGGCCGTTCGTGCTGACTTTCGACATCCTCTTCAAGGATGAGAAAAACTATCGCCGCGTGAAGGACTCGGGCGTCCTCAGCCGCGAGATGTTCGCGAAGCTCTACAACTGTCCCGTCGAAATCGTCCGCTTCTTCATCTGCGACAATGCGCTGGGTTTCAAGTTCAGCATCCCGAGGCCGACCTTCCAGGGCGAGGTCGGCGATCCGGACCTGCATGGCGGCCAGCAGAACGCGCCGCTGATGTTCGTGGAGATTCCCTGACCTTCAAGCTAATGGGCCTTCAAAAAATCAAATCACGGGAGGAAACAATGAAAAGACTGTCATGCGCTCTCTCGTTCGCCGCTGCCCTGCTGATTTCGTCGGTCGCCGGCGCGCAGAGTGTGCCGGCCGGCTACGCGGCGGACTATGCTAAGACCATCGAGGCCGCCAAGCAGGAGGGCAAGGTTCTCGTCTACTCCAACGTCGCGGTCGGCAACTGGGCGCCGTTCGTGGCGCTCGCCAAGCAGCGCTATCCGTGGCTCGCGATCGAGACGACCGATAGCAGCAACGAGCTGTGGGAAAAGTACTACGCGGAGAGCCGGACCGGCGTTAAGACCGCCGACCTGATCTTGGTCACCGCGCCCGACCGCTGGATCGAGCTGCACGAGCGCGGCGAGGTGAACCCTTACGTCTCGCCCGAGACCCCGGCCCTGCCGAAATGGAGCATGCCCTTCCCCGGCGTCTATTCGGCCTCGGCCGATCCGATGATCATCGCCTTCAACCGTCGCGCGCTCCAGGGCCTGCCCGAGCCCAAGTCGGTCGCCGACGTCGCCAAGCTCTACAAGGATCGCCCCGACCTCAAGGGACGCATCACCGCCTTCGACCCCGAGGGCAACGGCATGGGCCGCAACGTCTGGACCGCCTGGGCGATGGCGAAGCCGGAGTCATGGGGGTTCATCGAGCAGCTTGGTCCCTCGCTCCGCCCCGAACGGAGCGCCGGCCCGATGCGCGAGAAGGTCATCGCCGGCGAGTACGCCGTGGCGCTCATGACCTCGGGCGCCGGCATCCCGCAGTACATGGCGCCCGCGGCGGTCAAGCTCGCGGGCTGGGACTTCCCCAGCGACGGCACGCCGATCGTGACCCGTAACGTCGCAATCACCAAGGCGGCCAGCAACCCGAACGCGGCCAAGGTCTTCCTCGACCTGCTGCTCTCGCGCGAGGGCCAGATCGCCTTCGGCAAGACGGGTCAGATGCCCTATCGCAGCGACATCAAGGCCGAGGAAACGCCCTACGGGACCTTTGGCACGGTCGTCGAGAAGGTCGGCGGCGAGAAGAACATCGTCTTCATCGCGCCCGACAAGCAGCTTGTCGCCAGCGGCGACGCCTTCATCGCCCGCTGGAAGAAGGCCCTCGGCCGGTAGCCGAGACGACCCGCGGGAGAGGACCTAATCCTCTCCCGTGGCCCCTCTTGCTTCCTTCGCCGTCAGCGAGAACATCCGTTCCAACGGCTCGACGCGCGGGACGACACCGTCGACCGTCTCCAGGATGTCGGCCATGTGGACGCGCCAGCGCCTCCCGACCGGATGGTCTGCAATCCGGTCCATCGTGTGGTCGCGGCGGCGGGCGATGCAGGCGAACAGCATGTTCGTCTCGGCATGCAGGCAGATCTCGTAGTGCAAGATGCCGGAAGAGAGCAGCAGATCGCGCATCTCGGGCCAAAGCTCGTCGTGGCGGCGGCGATACTCGGCCGCCGCACCGGGCTTCAGGTGTAGGACGAAACTGAAGGTCTCGACGTCATCCGGCCAAGCAGACGTCATCGCACGGCCGCGAATGCCTCGCGCGATGCCGCGATCGTCCGCTCGATGTCCTCGTCGGTGTGGACCAGTGAGACATACATCTTGCCGCCGGGCGTAAGCAGGAAGCCGCGGTCGATCATCTCCTGCGCCCAAGCCACCATCCGCTTCTTGTCGACGGTGGCGAGATCGCGCGCCGTCCTAAGCTTCCGGTTCTCGGTGATGAGCGGCGACAGGACCGGCCCCTCGCCCAGCGCCTGGACGGCCACGCCGGCAGTCCGCCCCGCCTCCTCCAGCCCTTCACGCAACCTCGCGCCGAGCGCGCGAAGGCGCTCATAGGTCCCGGGGCGCTTGAGCACGGTGAGGCAGGCGAGACCCGCCGCAGCCGAGATCGGATTCCCAGTCAGCGTGCCGCCGAGATACGAGTAGGTCTCCGACGCCGGCCGACTGTTGTCGGCCAGCTCCAGCAGGTCGCGGCGGCCGGCGATGGCCGAAAGCGGATAGCCTCCGCCGATCGCCTTGGCGTAGCAGGCGAGATCCGGCTTCACGCCGTAGAGCTCCTGCGCGCCGCCCCAGGCGAGGCGGAAGCCGGTGACGACCTCGTCGAAGATC
>CAZZLX010000082.1:0-10515 GCA_964655235.1 uncultured Rhizobium sp. | reverse complement strand
TGTGGAGCATCGTTGCGTACGAAGGATGGTTCGTGCCGTGCGCGACGCGGTCAACACGCTGATCCTCCGTGTCGCGGGCCAGGGCGCCGTCGCCCAGGACGAGATCGTCGAGGCGGTGCTGGTCGGCAATCCGATCATGCATCACCTCTATCTCGGCATCGACCCGACGCCGCTGGGGCAGGCACCATTCCCGCTTGCGGTCTCGCAGGCGCTCGATCTCCGCGCCCAGGGGCTGGGCCTGCCGATCCTGAAGTCGGGTCGCGCCTACATCCTGCCCTGCATTGCGGGCCATGTCGGCGCCGACGCGGCGGCAGTGACCTTGGCCGAAGCGCCGCACAAGAGCGACGAGATCACGCTCGTCGTCGACGTCGGCACCAATGCCGAGATCGTCCTCGGCAGCGCCAACCGGCTGCTCGCCGCGTCCTCGCCGACGGGCCCCGCGTTCGAGGGCGCACAGATCTCATCCGGTCAGCGCGCCGCGCCGGGTGCGATCGAACGGGTGCGCATCGACCCTGAGACGCTGGAGCCACGCATCAAGGTCATCGACGTCAACCAATGGTCGGACGAGGAAGGCTTCGATGTCGGCGTGGACCGCGTCGGCGTCACCGGCATCTGCGGCTCGGGCATCATCGAGGCGGTCGCCGAGCTGTTCCTCGCCGGCGTCATCAACCATGACGGCATGATCGACGGTTCGCTGGCTGAGCGCTCGCCGAGGATCGTCGCCGACGGCCGTACCTTCTCCTACGTGCTCCGCACCGAGCCGGTCGAGATCAAGGTGACGCAGAACGACGTGCGCGCCATCCAGCTCGCCAAGGCGGCGCTCTATGCCGGCGCCAAGCTGCTGATGGATCACCTAGGCGTCGACAAGGTCGATCGCGTCAAGCTGGCCGGGGCGTTCGGCAGCCACATCGATCCGAAGCACGCGATGGTCATCGGCCTGATCCCCGACTGCGCGCTGGACAAGGTGTCGGCGGTCGGCAATGCGGCCGGCACGGGTGCCCGCATGGCGCTGCTCAACCGCGGCCATCGCCGCGAGATCGAAGGGGTGGTGAGGACGATCGAGAAGATCGAGACCGCGGTCGAGCCGCGCTTCCAGGAGCATTTCGTCAACGCGATCGGCTTCCCCAACCGCGTCGAGGTCTTCCCGAACCTGGCGGCGGCTGTGAAGCTTCCGGAGCGAAAGGAAGGCGGCCAGACACCGGGCGAGGGTAGGCGCCGCCGCCGGCGCGACTAGTTGTTCGATTTCACCACGCCGTCGACCCGGGTGCGCTTGGCCATCGCGTCATCGAGCTCGAATCCGAGTCCCGGTGCGTCGCTGAGCACGAGGTTCCCGTCTCGGTCGGCCTCTACCGGTTGCGCCAGCAGGTAGTCGCGCCGGGTTTCCGTCCATTCCGGCGGATCCCAGGGATACTCGAGGTAGCTCGGATCTGACGATCCGGCGGCGACATGGGCGTTGGCGAGAAGGCCGATGCCGTTGCCCCAGGTGTGCGGCGTGAAGACGATGTTGGCAGCCTGTGCCATCGCCGCGACCTTGGCGAGGCCGGTGATGCCGCCGATCGAGACCACGTCCGGCTGCACCACGTCGAGGCAACCTTCAACAATCACATCGCGGAGCTCGCTCATCTCGCGGTTCAGCTCGCCGCCGGCGATACGGATGTCGAGCGCGTCGCGGAGCTTGCGCATGCCCTCGCGGTCGGCGCGGTGCAGCGGCTCCTCCATCCAGTAGACGCCGAGCCGTTCCAACTCGCGGCCGACGGTCAGTGCATCCTTCAGCGTCCAGGCCGACATCGTGTCCCAGGGAAAGCGCCAACCCTGGTTGCAGTCGACCATCAGCTCGATGCGGGTGCCGACCCGCTCGCGCACGGCTTCCAGGGCGCGGATGTCGTCGCGCCAGCTGCCGCGGCGAAAGCGGATCTTCATCGCCTTGAATCCGCGCTCGATCACGCGCTCGGAAAGATCGGCGAGAGCCTTGGCGTCGCGCAACGTGCCGGACGAGGCGTAGCAGGGGAGCCTGCTCGAAAGCCCGCCAAGCAGCTTCCAGCAGGGCTGGCCCGCGATCTTGCCGGCGAGATCCCAGAGCGCGAGGTCGAGCGGCCAGCAGCGGCCGTAGTGAAAACCGAGGTGATCGATCACGCGCCAGTGGCGCTCGAGCCGGAGCGGATCCTCGCCGATGAACAGGTGCTCGTGGCCGGGGAACCCCAGCATGTAATCACCGGACCCGATCCCGGTGAGGCCCTCGTCGGTGTGGACGCGGACCAGCGTCGCGTCGAACTTCACGCGCGCCTTCGACGACCAGCTCGGATGGAAGGGCGGGTCCAACGGCAGCTGATGCTGGGTGATCTCGATCGCGGTGATCTTCATGGGGCTCTAGCTGGCGGTGAGAACGAGATGGGCGAGGTCGCGGAGATCGGCATCGGTCGAGGCGCGCGCTGAGGACTTCCGCATCGCTGCGTTCTCGGGCAGCGCCATTTCGGCGGCGAGGCGATCGGCGGTGATGCCCGGCAGCTCGTCTGAGAGCGGGATCTTCATGCCGACCTGGCGGATCAGGCGGTCGACCAGACCGGGGAGAGCTTCGGCGTCGCGCGACCCGCCCATCGCTTCCGCCACTGCCGCGAAGGACGGGGCGCTGGCCGGCAGACTCCAAGGCAGCGAGGCGCGGAGGCCGAGACCGGCGGCGCGGCCGTGATGGACCTTGCCGAGGCTGCCCAGCGCATGGGCGATGTTGTGCGCGATCGCCGTGCCGCAGTTGTTGATCGCGATCCCGGCGTAGCAGGAGGCGACCAGCATGCCTTCGCGCGCGGCGAGATCGTTCGGGCTGGCCACTGCCGTCGGCAAGTGTCGCGCGACCAGGCGGATCGCGGCGTGCGCGATCTGGTCGTTCGCCTCGAAACGGTTGGCGTTGGTGCAGGATTCGACGGCGTGAACCAGCGCGTCGATGCCGGTCGCCGCGGTCAGATGGGCTGGCAGCGAGGTCGTCAGCGTCGGGTCGAGGACCGCTTTCCGGGCTGCCAGCTCGGGTCCCCAGGCCCAGGCCTTCTTGCCGGCGGCATTGGCGAAGATCGCAGTCAGTGTCGTCTCGGAGCCGGTGCCGGCGGTGGTCGGAACGCAGATGGCAGGCAATGGGCGCGTCGGCAGCGGGTTGGCGCAGAAAGCGTAGTGCTCGACGCCAGCGGGCTCGGCCGCGATAGAAGCAACAAGCTTGGCGACGTCGAGGGCGGATCCACCGCCGATGCCGATCACCGCCTCGACCTTGCTCTTCCGGGCGAGCGATGCGGCGGAATCGATCTGCGAAGCGGTCGGCTCGCCGGCGAGTTCGTCCCAGAGCGTCATCTCGCGGCCGGTAAGCGCCGATCGCACGCGGTCGGCGACGCCGGATTGTGACAGATATCGGTCGATCACCAGAAGGACGCGGCCCGGCGATCCGGGAAGCGCCGAGACATCGCCGCCGATCTGGTCGATCCGCCCCGCGCCGATCGCGATTTCCGGAACGGGATAGAGGGGCTTCATGCTCGGGCTCTCGCGACGAGGTGGCCGGCGGCGCGCGGTTGACTTAGGTTGTGGCCGCTTGAACGGAGGGCACGATATGTCCGAGCCGGCGGAACGGCAAGGCGAGGGGCGTGAACGGCGAGGCGGGCGGACGCGGCATGCCGCGCGGGCAGCGGCCGACGTGGCGGCGGGCGACGCTTTTCCCTTCCGCCAGCCGAAGCGTCGCTTTCCGCCGGTCGAGATCCTGAGCGCCGACGAGATCGAGAGGATCCACCGGACGTCGCTGACGATCCTCGAAGAGATCGGGATGGACTTCCTCGATCCCGAAGCGATCGATCTGCTGGTGAAGGCCGGCGCCACCCACAAGCCCGGCGAACAGCGCGTCCGCTTCGACCGTGGCTTGATCGAGGAGAAGATCCGGACCGCGCCGCAGACCTTCACGCTCCACGCTCGCAACCCGGCGCACAACCTCGTCTTCGGTGGCGACAACGTGATCTTCGCCCAGGTCGCGAGCGCGCCGAACTGCTCGGACGCGGACCACGGCCGCCGGCCCGGCAACCAGGAGGACTTCCGCAACCTGGTGAAGCTCGCGCAGAGCTTCAACGTGATGCACATGACCGGCGGCTACCCGGTCGAGCCCGTCGACATCCACGCCTCGGTCCGCCATCTCGACTGCCTCGCCGATCTCGCCAAGCTGACCGACAAGGCCTTCCACGCCTATTCGCTCGGGAGGCAGCGGAACCGTGATGCGTTGGAGATCGTGCGTCTCGCCCGCGGCATCTCGGACGAGCAGCTGAACCTCGAGCCGTCCCTGATCACCGTGATCAACTCTTCGTCGCCGCTGCGTCTCGACGCGCCGATGCTCCAGGGGATCATGGAGATGTCGTCGCGGGGACAGGTCATCATCATGACCCCGTTCACGCTCGCCGGCGCCATGGCGCCCGTGACGGTGGCCGGCGCGCTCGCGCAGCAGAACGCCGAGGCGCTCGCCGGCATCGCGTTCACCCAGATCGTCCGGCCTGGCGCGCCGGTGGTCTATGGCGGCTTCACCTCGAACGTCGACATGAAGTCCGGTGCGCCGGCCTTCGGCACGCCCGAGTACATGAAGGCGGCGACGATCGGCGGCCAACTCGCGCGTCGCTACAAGCTGCCGTACCGCACGTCCAACACCTGCGCCGCCAACACGGTCGACGCGCAGGCGGCCTACGAGTCCGTGTTCTCGCTCTGGGGCGCGGTCATGGGCGGCGGCAACTTCATCCTGCACTCGGCCGGATGGATGGAAGGCGGCCTCACCGCCTCGTTCGAGAAGACGATCGTCGACGTCGACCTGCTGCAGATGGTCTCGGAGTACCTGGCGCCGCTCGAGATCACCGACGACACGCTCGCGCTGGACGCGATCCGCGAGGTCGGGCCTGGCGGCCACTACTTCGGCGCCATGCATACGCAGTCCCGCTATAAGACCGCCTTCTATTCGCCGCTGGTTTCCGACTGGCGCAATTTCGAGAGCTGGCGCGAGGCCGGGGCGCCGACGGCGATGGAGAAGGCGAACCGGGTCTGGAAGGAGACGCTCGCCCGCTACCAGCCGCCGCCGATGGATGTCGCCGTTTCCGAGGCGCTGGATGCTTTCGTTGCGAGTCGTAAACGCGAAGGCGGCGTGAAGACCGACTTCTAACCGCGGTATATTCTTCGCAAGTATTTGCAATGATGATGCAATTCCAGCGAGTGTGATCCCGCGCATTTGTCGGGATTTCTATAGGTCTTAATCTGACCCGGAATTTTCCAAGGCAGAACGCCCTATGGACCTGAAGAAAAAGCTGCCCGAAGGCCCGATCAAGCTGACCCTGGATCAGCTCGATCGGGTGATCGAGCGTCACGTGATGTTCCGCACCGGCAAGCACGGCGGCGCGCGGGCTGCGCTCGGCAGCTTCGTGCTCGCGAACCTGAGCTTCGCCGGCAAGGATCTGAGCGGCGCCGACTTCACCGGCTGCAACCTGCAGGGCGCCAACTTCAGGGGCGCGAAGCTCGACGGTGCGACGCTGTTCTGCGCCGATCTCCGTCGCGCCGTCCTCGAAGGGGCCAGCCTGGTGAAGGCGGATCTGCGCGGCGCGGTGCTGCGCGGCGCCGATCTCACCAAAGCCAACCTGTTCGATGCCGATCTCCGCGACGGCGCCATCGTCGACCAGCACGGCAAGGACTGGGCGGTTCGAGTCGTCGAGAACAACCCCGCCGACATGGAGAGCGCACTCTTCACCAAGGCGAACCTCGACAACGCCAAACTCTCCGGCGCGCAGGCGGTGCATACCGACTTCACCGACGCGACCATGCGCGGCACCAAGCTGGTCCGCGCCAATCTCCGGAACGCCAACCTGACCCGCGCCAACCTGGAAGGGGCGGATCTCTCCGGCGCGGATTTGCGCGACTCCAAGCTGACCGGCGCCGTGATCACCGGCGCCGTCATGACCCTGACCGAGGCCTCGGGCGCCAACATGGAGGGCGTACTGACCTCGAAGCCGGTCGGCAAGACGATAGAGGAGCTCGGCGACCCGCTCGAGGAGCTGATCGCGCTCCATTCGATCTTCATCGAGACCGCCGGGCATGGCGGCAAGCTGCTCGACCTCTCCGGCTTCGATCTTAGGGGCACTCCGGCATTGGTCGGCCATCAGCTGACCGGCATCCGCGCGGTCGGCGCCACGCTCTACGGCATGAACCTCGCCAAGGTGCAACTCCAGGCGGCCAAGCTCGACAAGGCCGACCTCCGCAGCGCCAACTTGGAGAACGCCGACCTTCGCGGCATCTCGCTCGCCGGCGCCAATCTCGATGGGGCGAACCTCGCCGGCGCCAACCTGACCGGCCTGCAGCTGGCGCCGGGCCGGATAAAGGCGGCCGTCCTCGACGGCGCGGCACTCAGGAACGCGAAGCTGGTCGGCACCAAGCTCGACTGTGCCAGCCTGAAAGGCGCCGACTTCACTTATGCCGACCTTAAGGACGCCTCGTTCAAGAGCGCGGACCTGACCGAGGCGGTGCTGACCGGCGCCCGCCTGACCCGCTCGATCCTGGAAGCCTCGTCGCTCACTGGCGCGAAGGGCCTGCCGAAGAGGGAAGTGGCGTAACGCCGCCTGAGGCGCGTCTAGCCTGCTTCGGCCCCCTTGAGGCGCTCCAGAAGCGGGTTCGTCGCGGCCGGCATAATCCGCCGCATGGTGTTGGTGTCGTTGTGATTGAACGCCGGCTCCCGGCCCCGAATAGCTAGGTCCGTGCGCGTCACATATGTCCAGGTGCCGTCGTCGTTGAACGTGATGTCGATGCGGTAGTAGTCGGTGCGGAAAGCCTCTTCCAAGAATGTGGTCGAGCAGATTCCGAAGCGCGTGTCGCCGCGTCGTGCCTCGACGGAGATGCGCTTGTCGTCCGCCGCCGCCTTCCCACCCGCCAGCACCACTTGGCCGCGCGGGATGGCGATGGACTGCATGATCAGCCCCGTCGCCGGCTCCCACAGCCAATAGCCTGTCTGGTCGTGGAAGGTCGTGAGCTCCTCGGCCGTGGTGACGTGGATGTGGTAGCGCAGACCGTAGAGGAGCTGGGGGCCATTCGCCTGAGGATCGATCGGCTCCATGCGGATGTGTTCCTGGTACACGCGCCGCTCCGGACCTTCGGCCTTCGGGCTGACATCCACGCCCTTGTCGGATTGCCAGACGCCGGCCAGGCGACGCAGCGGCCCCAGATTGGCCAGCGTGTCCGGGGAGACGTCCTCGGGCCCGGTGTAGATGTCGTCGGCAAGGCCGGTCATGTGGTCCCCGTACAGGCGTGTCCATCGCGGCATGCGCCGCGACGGTAGTATCGCACCGTACGGGGGGATCGCGTCAAAAGACCGCGTATGTCAGGTCGGCTTGCCGATCTCGTAGCCGAACTCCGCCGCCGCCATCTTCAGCCAGTCGGCGAAGGCCTCGGCGAAATTGGCGGGCAGGACCAGGTCGAAGGTCGTGGCGTCGACCTTAACTATTGTCACCGTGATGTGGTCGATGGTCGTGGTCGCCGCACTGCCGGGCGGGAAGGTCCGGGCGTGCAGGTCGACGCGGCTGCCCTTGGCCAGCACGTCGCCGGCTTGGGAGCCCGAGAGCCGGAGAACCGCCTTGCCGTGACCCTGGTCGACGACGGCGGCTGCTTCCCCGGCAGTGGAGGCCAGGGTCGTCACCAACGCGCCTTCGGCTCCCCTCGGACGGATAACCAGCCAGCCGGAGGGCTGGATCCAGACCGTCATCGACGCGCCGGAGATCTCGGCCTTGCCCGGACCGGGAAGGGCCGAGCCTACCGCCGAGGCGGCGGCTGCGTCGCCGCCGAGACTCGCCATGACCTGGACGATGTCGACTTTGCGCTCGGCCATTGTGACCGGCGCGCGACCGTGGGCGCCGTGGCGGCCAGGCGTGAAGTCGGGTCCGAAGGAGGAGAGACGCTCAGGCGCGGACACGCAAGTTCTCCGGGTCGACGTGGTGGGGAGAGCAGACCTCGACCTCGACCACCTCGTTCTTGAGTGGGTAGGCGGCGTACAGGCGCTGGCCGATCCGCTCCGGTCCCTGGCGGATCATGGCGAGGCCGAGCCAGCGCTCGAGCTCGACCGAGCGGGTGATGCTGGTGGCCCAGCCAAGGCTCTTCTTCGAGTCAGGCTTTTCAACGAGATGGGCGCCGCCCCTGAGGCGCTTCTCGAAGGACGGATCGACCGCCCTAATGCCGACGAGGCGCGGCCGGTCAGGCGAAACAAGGGCCGGGCGCTCGCCGTTCACACGGCCGATGAAGTCGCCCTTCTTCTTCATCATTTTCTCGAAGCCAAGGTCCTTAGCTGTTGTTTGGCCATTTAATTCCGGCCCTGCAACGTGCCCCTTCTCGATCCGGAGCAAGCCTAATGCTTCAAGTCCATAGGGCAGGATGCCATGCGGCTTGCCGGCCTCCAGGATCGCCTCCCAAACCCGCTCGCCGTAGCCGGCGGGGGTGGCGACCTCATAGGCCATCTCGCCCGAGAAGCTGACCCGGTAGAGGCGGACCGGGTAGCCGGCGATCGTCGCTTCGCCGACGCCCATGAACGGGAAGGCTTCGTTCCCGAGGTCGAGACCTTCGACGCAGCCCTGGAGGGCGAGCCGGGCATTCGGACCTGCGACCGACATCTGCGCCCACTGGTCGGTGACCGTGCAGTAGCGGACGTCGAGGTCCGGCCAGACGGTCTGGTGGAGGAACTCCATGTGGGCCAGAACCTCGGCCGCCTTGGCCGTGGTCGTGGTCATCAGGTAGCGGGTGTCGGTCAGGCGCGAGGTCGTGCCATCGTCGAAGACCATGCCGTCCTCGCGGAGCATCAGCCCGTAGCGGGCCTTGCCGACGGCGAGGGTCGAGAAGGTGTTGGTGTAAAGCCGGTCGAGGAAGATCCCGGCGTCGCGGCCCTGGATGTCGATCTTGCCGAGGGTCGAGACGTCGCAGATGCCGACATTCTGGCGGACCGCCCGGGCTTCTTTGAGGATCGGATCCCAGCCGGTCTCGCGGGTGGCCGAGTAATAGAGTGGCCGGAGCCAGAGTCCGGTCTCGAGGAAGATGCCGTGGTTGCGGACGTGCCAGTGGTGCAGCGGCGTCCGGCGAACCGGCGCCAGGTGATGGCCCGCGTCGCGGCCGGCGAAGCCGCCCCAGCCGACCGGCGTGACGTAAGGCCGATAGGTCGGCACGCCGACCTTCTCGACCGTCTCGCCGCGCGCTTCCGCCAGCACGGCCGAGCCCAGCAGGCCGGAAGTCCGGCCCTGATCGGTCGCCATCGAGTGGGTGGTGTAGCGCTTGGCGTGCTCGATATGCGTGTAGCCCTCGCGGTGGGCGAGGCGGATGTCGTCGGCGGTCACGTCGTTCTGCAGGTCGACGAAGGACTTGCCCTTCGCCTTCACCTCCCAGAACGCCTCGATCCTGGGATCGGCGTCACCTGCATCGGACACCGGCAGCTCGAAGGACGCGGCGTCGCGGAATCCCGCGGCCGATGCGGCCTCGAGCCCGGCCTTGGCGCCGTCCGCAGCGGCCCGGGCGATACCGAAGACGCCGGCGGCCGTCCCGGCCGAGCGCTCGGCCTGGATCGGCGTGCCGGGAAGGAAGGCGGCGAGGTCGTTGTCCCAGCGGAGCCGCGCGCGGGTGTGGCTCGCGAGATAGGCGGCCGGGTTCCAACCGCCGGAGACGCAGAGAAGGTCGCCGTCGATCGTGCGCTCGCCGCCGCCGGTGCGGCTGCGGATGGTGACGCCCGAGACGGAGCGCCCGCCATGGACTTCGATCACCTCGGAGCCGAGGCGGACGACGATACCGCGATCGCGGGCGGCTTCGGCGCCCTTGGCCTTGGCACGGACGTCGACGATCGCCGCGACCGGGATACCGGCGTCCTGGAGCGCGAACGCCGACTCGTAGCCGCTGTCGTTGTTGGCGAAGACGATGGCGCGCTCGCCGGCCGCGACGCCGAAGCGCCGGGCGTAGGTCATCGCGGCCGAGGCCAGCATGGCGCCCGGGCGGTCGTTGTTGGGGAACGCGATCGGCCGCTCGGTAGCGCCGGTCGCGAGCACGGTCTGGCGGGCGCGAATGGTCCATCGGCGCTGGCGCACCTGGTGCTCGGGAGGCACCGGCAGATGATCCGAGACCCGCTCGATGGCACCGAGCACATCGTGCTCGTAGAAGCCGAAGACCGAGGTGCGGGGCAGGAGGCGGACCTCCGGCATTCCCGACAGCGCATCGAGCATCGACTGGCGCCACGCCTCGTGCTGCGGCTCAAGGAGCAGGCCGCCGCCGAACTCGAAATCCTGCTCGGCGAGGATCACGCGGGCGCCGGCGGCGCCAGCGGTACGCGCCGCGGCAAGCCCGGCCGGACCGGAGCCCACGACCAGCACGTCGCAATGGGCCTGCATGCCCTCGTACTCATCGGGGTCCGGGGCGAGGGCGGCCTTGCCGAGGCCTGCGGCGCGGCGGATCAGCGGCTCGTAGACCTTCTCCCAGAAGGAGGCCGGCCACATGAAGGTCTTGTAGTAGAAGCCG
>CAZZLX010000081.1:0-10598 GCA_964655235.1 uncultured Rhizobium sp. | reverse complement strand
TTCAACATCTGCGAAGGCATGCACGGCATCGGCCGCGAGGCACAGGTGCCGGCGCTGCTCGAGGCGCACGGCATCGCCTGCACGTTCGCGGACACGGTCGTGATGGCGCTGACCCTGCACAAGGGCCTCACCAAGCACATCGTTCGCGCTCACGGCATTCCGACGCCGGACTTCGCCGTGGTCGCGAAAGCCGAGGAAGCGGAGAGGATCGACCTGCCGCTCCCGCTTTTCGTGAAGCCGGTGGCCGAAGGCACCGGCAAGGGCGTCGGCGGCAAGTCGCGCGTGACCTCGAAGATCGATCTCGTCGAGGGCTGCCGCGAAATCATCGCCACGTTCAAGCAGCCGGCGATCGTCGAGACCTTCCTGCCGGGGCGCGAGTTCACCGTGGGCCTGGTCGGTGAGGGCGCCGAGACCCGATCGATCGGTGCGCTGGAGGTGGGGTTCCTCGGCACCGCCGAGAGCACCAACTACGGCCTCCTAAACAAGGAGGAGTGCGAGACGCGGATTACCTACACGCTGGCGAATGATGCGACCGCCCGCGCGGCCGAGGAAGTCGCAGTCCGTGCGTGGCAGGTGCTGAACTGCCGCGATGCCGGGCGCATCGACCTCCGCTGCGATGCCGCCGGCAATCCTTCCTTCATCGAAGTGAACCCGCTCGCCGGCCTCAATCCGCTGCATTCGGACCTGCCGATCCTTGCGACGCAGGCCGGCATCCCCTATCAGGAGCTGATCGGACTGATCGTCCGATCCGCGAGCCGCCGGGTGGGAGGGCGCGCATGAGAAGCAACGGGCGTCCCGTTGCCGTGGTGCATGGCCGTGTCGCGCCGGATGCGCCGCCGGACGAGCAGGATACTCTGCTCCAGGTGACCGAGATCTCGGCGCAGCTCGCCGGGCTCGGCTGGAAGCCGGTCGCGATCCCGGTCGATCTCAACCTCCAGCGCCTCGCCGACCGGCTGAAGCGTCTCAAGCCCGCGTTCGCCTTCAACCTCGTCGAGTCGCTCGACGGCAAGGGCCAGCTCATCGGTGTCGTGCCGCAGATGCTGGACGCGATGGGCATTCCCTACACCGGCTGCTCCGCCGACGCGATCCTCGCGAGCGCGAGCAAGCTGGTCGCCAAGCGTGCGATGGCGGCTGCCGGCATCGACACCGCACCCTGGATCGAGCCCGAGGACCTCGCCGCCGGGCGCATCCCCAATGGCCGCTTCATCGTGAAGTCGGTCTGGGAGCACGCCTCGATCGGCCTCGATGCCACCTCGATCGGCGAGGGAGCTGCGCTGAGGACGATCCAGATGCAGCGCATGGAGCGCTTCGGCGGCATCTGGTTCGCCGAGCAATTTGTCGACGGCCGCGAGTTCAACCTGGGCCTCGTCGGATCGTTTGAGGCGCCACGCCTCCTGCCGCCGGCCGAGATCGAGTTCATCGGTTTTGCCCCTGACCAGCCGCACCTCGTCGACTACGCGGCAAAATGGGATCCAGAGTCGCACGCCTACAACAACACGCCGCGCCGCTACGACTTCGACGGCGACGACGTACTGCTTGCCCGTCTCGAGGCGATGGCGAAGCGCTGCTGGCGGCTGTTCCGGCTTTCCGGCTGCGCGCGCATCGATTTCCGCGTCGACGAGCGCGGGCGCCCCTGGGTGCTCGAGGTCAACGCCAATCCATGCCTGTCGAACGACGCCGGCCTGGTCGCCGCGGCGCAGCGTGTCGGCCTCGATCAGGCGGATCTCGTGCGCGACATAGTCGGCTGTCTCGATCTCGAACCGGCGCTGAAGCGCGCCGCCGGCTGACATGCCCGTCACGATGCGAGCCGGCGTGAAGCCGGAAGATCGCGCTTCCGTCCGCCGCCTCGTCGCCTCGACCGGATTCTTCTCAGGGCCCGAAGAAGAGATCGCGGTCGAGCTCGTCGACGACGCGCTGGCCAAGGGCGAGGGACCGAGCGGCTATCGCTTCATCTTCGCCGAAGAGAACGGGCAGCCGGTCGGCTATGTCTGCTTCGGCCCGATCGCGGGTACCAAGCGCAGCCACGACCTCTACTGGATCGTCGTCGACAATGATCGGCGCGGCGGTGGCGTCGGCCGGATGCTGGAGCAGGCCTGCGCCGAGGCGGTGAGAGCGCTCGGTGGCCGGCGCATCTACGTCGACACCTCCTCGCGCGCGCAGTACGAGCCGACCCGCGCGTTCTACCGCGCCTGCGGGTACACGGAGGCTGCGCGACTCGATCACTTCTACGCTGACGGCGACGGCAAGGTGATCTTCGTCAAGGCGCTGGACTGAGGCGCTGCATCGGGCGCAGCCTAGGCGCCGATGACACGCATGAACTTCTATGCTGGCGGCGGCCTCGACCGCCTGGCGCATCGCCGCACCGAGGAGGACTGGGCCGCTCGCCTGCTCGGCGATCGGCGCTCGCATGTGGTCGCCGTGTGGCAGACGCGAAGCCTGATCGTCGCCGGCGACAATCCGCAAGCGGCGTTGATTCCCGTGGACGTCGTGCGCGGCTGGATCGACGAGGCGCGCACGCTCGCGGTGCTTGGCGAGAGCGGCGAGCGGATGCATATCGCGATCGACGTCTCGCATTGGAGCGAGGAAGAGGCGCAGCGGCGCGCCGTGGGCTTGGGCGAATGGACCGATCTCCGCCGCGTCGGCCCGCTGATCGGCCGCGAGGAGGGATCGCTGCTGGCCTACGCGCGCGGGCTGATGTGGTGGCATGCGCGCCATCGCTTCTGCGGTGTCTGCGGGGCGGCGACCGAGAGCGGCGAGGCCGGGCATGTGCGCCGCTGCACGAATCCGGACTGCAAGACCTCGCATTTTCCACGCACCGACCCTGCGGTGATCATGCTTGTCCACGACGGCGACAAGGCGCTGCTCGGACGCCAGAAGGTCTGGCCTCCCGGCATGTACTCGACCCTCGCCGGATTCCTCGAGCCGGGCGAGAGTCTCGAGGAGACCGTCGCCCGCGAGGTCTTCGAGGAATCCGGCATCCGGGTCGGCGAGGTCCGCTACCACTCCTCGCAGCCCTGGCCGTTCCCGGCCTCGCTGATGATCGGCTTCCACGCGGCCGCGACCAGCCGGGAGATCCGCCTGAACCAGAGCGAGCTCGAGGATTGCGCCTGGTTCAGCCGCGCCGAGCTCCGCGACTTCCAGGCGCAGGGCAAGAGCCTGCCACGCCAAGATTCCATCGCCCGCCGGCTGATCGAGGACTGGCTGGCTCAGGGCTGATACGCCGGATTTTGATTCGTGTTCTCGTGGGCACCACAACTGCTAGACGTGCTCGCGTTTCGTTCGCACGTAAGGGATGCCGATTCGTTCCAGCGGGACCGAAAGAGAACACGCGGATCGGGCCGAGAGGGAAACCCCATCGAAATCTGTCGACGCGACGCCCGGCTGTGGCATGGTCGCGCCCCATGTCGATCCTCTCCATCCAGTCGTCGGTCGTTTACGGACATGTCGGAAACTCCGCTGCTGCCCTGCCGCTGATGCGGATGGGGCACGAGGTCTGGCGTCTCGACACGGTCTCGTTCTCCAACCACCCTGGGCATGGCAGCTTCGCCGGCCGCGTCGTGCCGCCGGCCGAGAACGCCGAGCTTTTGCGGGGGCTGAAGACGCTCGGCGTCCTCAAGGAGTGCCGCGCGGTGCTCTCCGGATATCTGGGCGAAGCCGGCACCGCCGCTGTCGTCGCGGAGGCCGTGGCGTCGGCGAAGAGTGCCAATTCGCAGGCCCTGTACCTGCTCGATCCGGTGATCGGCGACGGCGGTCGTGTCTTCGTGCGCCCGGGCGTACCTGAAGCAATCGCCGAACGGCTGGTCCCGCTCGCCGACATCTGCACGCCGAACGTCTTCGAGCTCGAGCAGCTGACCCGGATGCAGGTGACCGACGTCGACTCGGCGCGCGTCGCGATGCATGCGCTCCGGCGCAAGGGGCCGCGCACCGTGGTGCTGACGGGACTGCCCGAGAACGGCCGCATCTCGACGCTGGCCGCGACCAACATGGGCCTCTGGCGCGCGACCGCGCCCAGGATCGACCGCCCGCTCAACGGCACCGGCGACCTGATCTCGGCGCTGATCCTCGGCCACTACCTCGAATGGGGCGCGATCGCGGAAGCCCTCAAGCGGGCCGCTTCAGGCATGGCCGAAGCGATCGCGGCGACGGTAAAGTCGGGACAGCGCGAGCTGGCCCTGGTCTCGGCGCTGGACCGCATCGTCAATCCGTCGACGATGATCGAGGTCGAGAAGATCGACTAGCTTCGTCGTCCGGCGAGCGTGTGGACGATCAGCGCCAGGATCACGATCGCGCCGCCGCTCAAGACCCAGGGACCCGGGTTCTCGCCGTAGGCGAGCCAGACCCAGACCGGTCCGAGCGCGATCTCGGCAAGGCTGATCAGCGACGACACCGCGGCCGGGATGAAGCGCGCGCCATTGGTGAACAGCGCCATGCCGACGCCGAGCTGGCCTGCGCCGAAGAGCAGCAGCAGCGGCAGGTCGTGCGAGGTGACGGTGAGCGTGCCCGCCATCGGCAGCGAGACCAGCATCGCGAAGACGCCGGCGAAGAAGGCGCCCGGCACCATCGGCAGATCACGACGCGCCCGCACGATCACGACGGTGCAGGAATAGGCGGTGGCGCTCAGCGCCGCGAGCGCGGTGCCGAGCAGGTCGTCGCCGCTGGGCAGCCGTCCCATCATCACGCCGACGCCGAGCGCCGCGACCGCGATCGCGATCCCGGTGCGGTCGTCGATCGGCTCCTTCAGCACGATGCGCGCCATTACGCCGGCGATGATCGGCGCCAGGCTCAGGATCATCAGCGTGTTGGCGACTGTCGTGTAGGCGAGCGCCAGCACGAACGAGATCGAGCTCATCGCGAAGGCGGCGCCGAGCGCGACCGCGACCCATCCGGCCTGCACGAAAGGCCGCCACGGCAGTCGCCGCTCGGTGATCCAGAGATAGGCCAGGAGGAAGGCGGCGCAGCTCGCTGAGCGCCAGAACACGATCGTCCAGGACTCCGCCGTGACCGAGCGGACGATCAGGCCGCCCGTGCTCCAGACGAGCGCTGCGCCGAGGACGAGGGCGAAGCCGCGGGCGTAGGTCGACACCGTGGCCGACTCAGAACGGCAGGGCGGCGGCGAGACGATTCCCGACGGCCTTGCGCAGCTCCACGATCCCGGTCTCGACGTGGCGGGTCGGGTGCACGCGGTTGGTCAGCAGCGACCACGCATAGCCGCGCTTGAAGTCGATCCAGAGCCCGGTCCCGGTGAAGCCGGTGTGGCCGATGGTCTCGGGCGAGCAGTCGTCGCCGCCGGACCAGCCTTCGTGATGGTGCTGCCAGCCGATGTTGTTGGTCGGCGAATGGCGTTTGCGGATCTCGGCGACCGAGGCGGGCTTGAGTTCCTTGCCCGACAGCAAGCGCTTGGCATATCCGAGCACGCCGTCGATCGTGCCAAACAGGCCGGCATGGCCGGCGAAACCACCGAGCGAATGGGCGTTCTCGTCGTGGACCTGGCCGACGATGACGCGCCGGCGCCACATGCAGTGCTCGGTCGCGGCAAAGCTCTTGTTCTTAGGAAGGAAGCCCAAGCCCGGTCCGCGCGGCAGCTTCGCGAGTGCCTTGCCGCGGCAACGCTCGATGACGATGCCGAGCAGGATGAAGTTGATGTCTGAATAGACGTTGGCGCCGAAAGCCCAGTCCTTCTGCAGGACATGCGCCTTCAGCGTCTCGGGATCGTTGCCCCAGGTATAGATCGGCTCGACCGCGGGCAGGCCGCTCTGGTGCGAGATGCACTGGCGGAGCGTCAGCTTCCGGATCGGATGGGCTGCGACGTACTGGTGGAGATCGGGGACGTGCTTCGACAGCGGATCGTCGAGCGAGACGATGCCGTCCTCGACCAGCTTCATGATCTCGGTCGTCGTCGCGATCACCTTGGTGACGCTGGCGAGGTCGAACCAGGTGGCCCGCGTCAGCTTGCGCTTCTTCGGCACCTTCTGGGCGAGGCCCGCCACCTTGACCGCGATCTTCCCGTCAGGCGCCAGCACGCCCAGGATCGCGCCGGGAATGCGGCCGCTTTCGACCGCTTCCTCCGCCAGCGAGAACGCCTGCTTCAGCGCGCCGTCGGCACTCATCAAGGTCAGGCGGCCTTCCGCGCGCGATGAAGCACGCCGCCGGTCATCGGCTTCGGCGCGCCGGTCGTCGTCGGCACGCTCAAGGGGAGACCGCGCAGGCTGCGGACGGCGAGAAAGGCGAAGCACTGTGCTTCGAGGAAGTCGCCCTGCCAGCCGACGGCGTCGACCGGTGCCACCGGCGCCTTCAGCGCCTCGGCCAGCGCCGCCATGATCGTCGGGTTGAGACGCCCGCCGCCGGTGACGAGCCAGCGCTTAGGCTTGCCCGGCAGGTGATCGAGCGAGCGACGCACGGTCTCGACCGTGAAGGCGACCAGCGTCGCAGCACCGTCGGCGGGTGAGAGCCCCTGCACGGGTGTCGCCGGGAAGTCGTTGCGGTCGAGCGACTTCGGCGGCTTGAGCGCGAAGTAGCGATTGTCCATCAGCTTCGCCAGCGCCGCCTCGTCGACCTTGCCGGTCGACGCCAGCCTGCCGTCGGCGTCGTAGGACTGGCCGGTGTGCTTCAGCATCCAGTCGTCGATCATCGCGTTGGCGGGGCCGGTGTCGAAGGCGATCACGGTGTCACCGTCGAGATACGTCACGTTGCCGACGCCGCCGAGGTTGAGCACCGCGAGCGGCCGCTCGAGATCCTTCGCCAGCGCCCGGTGATAGAGCGGCGCCAGCGGCGCGCCCTGGCCGCCGGCGGCGAGGTCGGCGTCGCGGAAGCGGTTGATCACGTCGATGCCGAGGCGTTCCGCCATCAGCGCGCCGTTGCCGAGCTGATAGGTCACGCGCTGGTCGGGGCGATGCAGGATGGTCTGGCCGTGGAATCCCACCACCGCGATCTTGCGGCGGTCGATGCCGGCGCCCTTCAGCAGCTGCTCGACCGCCTTGATCTGCGCCTCGGTCACCCGCCGGTCGATCTCGGCATGGTTGCCGGTCTCGGCGCGCTTGGCGTCGGCGACCAGCGCACGGAGGTCGACCGAGAGGTCGTCGGGATAAGGGTAGGTGGTGGCCGGGCCGAAGTCCGTCACCCGCTCGCCGTCGGTGTCGATCACGGCCACGTCGATGCCGTCCATCGAGGTCCCGCTCATCAAGCCAAGGGCGGTGACGATCCCGCTCATTTCCAGCCTCTTCAGGGGTCGAATCGGGCGGATCATGGGGTAAGCCCGGACCCCGTCCAAGCACAAGTTGCGGCTCGTCCGGCGATCGGCCCGAATGTTGACGCCGGGCCTGCCGCAGTGTGAGATGTCCCCACACGCCTTCTGGGAGGAAAGTCGATGATCCGTCTCGTGAAGCGCGCTGCATTCGCGGCTGCGCTCGTCGTTCCGCTGGCCGCCACGGCCCAGGTGCTGGAGGTCGCGACCGACGCCTCGCCGGTCGGCCTGGATCCCCATGTCGCCACCGCGTTCTCGACCTCGCTGGTCAACGGCAACATCTATGAAGGCCTGACTACGGTCGACAAGGACCTCAAGGTGGTTCCGGCCGTGGCCGAGTCGTGGGACGTCAGCGCCGACGGCAAGACCTACACCTTCAAGCTCCGCAAGGGCGGCACCTTCCACAACGGCAAGCCGATCACCGCCGCCGACGTCGTCTATTCCTTCGAGCGCATCCTCAAGAAGGAGACGGGCTCGCCCTTCGCCAGCCGCTTCGCGCTGATCAAGTCGGTCTCGGCCGTCGGCGATGACGTCCGCATCGAACTCACCGACCCGTCGGCGCCGTTTCTCTCGCAGCTGATCGTGGCGGTGATCGTGCCGGCCAACCACGGCGACCTGCAGCGGGAAGCCAACGGCACCGGTCCCTTCAAGCTGACCCAGTGGGTGCCCGACACCTACCTGCAGCTGACCAAGCATGACGGCTACTGGGACAAGGGCCTGCCGAAGCTCGCCGGCCTCAAGATCAATATCGTGCCGGAAGCCTCGACCCGCCAGGTCGGCATCTCGACCGGCATCTACCAGTTCATGCCGTCGATCGACGCCTCGACCGCGGTTGCCCTCAAGGGCAACCCGGCGGTGAAGCTGCTGGAGACGCGAGACCTCGCCTATTCGCTGGTCGGCTTCAACACCACGGTGGCGCCGTTCGACAAGCCGCAGGTGCGCGAGGCGTTCAACCTCGCGGTCGACCGCGCCAAGGTCGTGCAGGCCGCCTATTTCGGCCACGCCGTTCCGGGCGGCCCGCTGTCGCCGGCGCTGACCGAATGGGCGACCCCGGTCGCGCAGTTCTCCTGCTACACGCCGGACGCAAACAAGGCGAAGGCGCTGCTCAAGGAAGCGGGCTTCTCCGGCGACGTGCCGGTGACGCTCAAGGTGCTGGGCTCGATCCAGACCGTCCGCGACGTGGCCCAGGTGGTCCAGGCCCAGCTCAACGCTGCCGGCTTCAAGGCGACGCTGGAGATCCAGGAGCAGGGCAAGTTCATCCAGGACTGGCGCAACTCGAACTTCGAGGCCTTCGTCTCGCAAAACGGCGGCAGCCCGGATCCGGACGACTACTTCTACCGGACCTTCCGCACCGGGGGCTCCACCAACGTGTTCAAGTACTCGAACCCCGAGGTCGACAAGCTGCTGGATGATGCCCGCACCATGCAGGACCAAGCGAAGCGCAAGGCGGCCTATACCCAGGTACAGCAGATCCTGGCCTGCCGCGGCCCGATCTCGCATCTCGCCTACGCGACCCTGTTCACCGCCGTGCGCAACAACGTGCAGGGCTACGAGCTGATCGCGACCCGCTCGACCCGCTATCTCCGCGAGACGTCTCTCGCCCGATAGCCTGATCGTCCTCATCCGCCCTCCGTCGCGCTCCGGCGCGGCGGAGGGCGGAACCGTTTTGACGGCAGCCCATCGATGATCCGCGTCCTGGCGCAGCGCCTGATCGACCTGATGGTCGTCCTCTGGGGCGTCTCCGCGCTCGTCTTCCTGATGATCCGCTTCATCCCCGGCGACGCCGTGCAGATCATGCTCGGCGCCAACGTCGAGATCACACCCGAGCGTCTGCAGGCGCTCTACCAGAAGATCGGCTTGGACAAGCCGATGCTCGAGCAGTACGCGAGCTGGATCGGCGGCATCTTCGTCGGCGACCTCGGCACCTCGCTGTGGACCGGCGCGCCGGTCGGCGAGGAGATCCTGGCGCGCCTCGGCGTCACGCTCGAGCTCCTGATGCTGTCGCTCGGCACCGCGGTCGCGCTGGCGATCCCGGCCGGCTGCCTGATGGCCTATGTTCGGCGCTCGACCTCCGACTACGTCATCCGCGTCGTCACCATCGTCGGCGTCACCATCCCGTCCTTCTGGCTCGGCATCGTGCTGATCCTGGGCGCCTACAAGCTGGTGCCGGGCTTCGCCTCGATCGGATATGTGCCGTTCGCCGACGATCCGTTCGCCAATCTCTCGCGCATGATCCTGCCGACCGTCTCGCTTGCCTTGCCGATCGTGGCGTCGCTCTCGCGCATCATGCGCTCGGCGATGCTGGACGCGCTCGGCCAGGACTACATCCGCACCGCCCGCGCCAAGGGCGTGAGCGAGCGGACCGTGATCTTCCGCCATGCGCTCAGGAACGCGCTGATCCCGTTCGTCACCGCCGTCGGCATCACCGCCGGATATCTCTTCGGCGGCGCCATCGTCGTCGAGCAGGTGTTCGCGCTGCCGGGCCTCGGACGGCTCGTGATCGGCGCCATCGCCGAGCGCAACTACCCGCTGATCCAGGCGACGATCCTGCTGGTGACCTCGGGTTTCGTCGTCATCAACTTCCTCGTCGACATGCTCTATGTCGCGATCGATCCGCGCGTGAGGGAGGCATGAGAATGCCTCGCCATCCGCTGGTGATCGTCGGCGGCGCGCTGGTGGTGATCCAATGCGCGCTCGCGATCTTCGCGCCGCTGATCGCGCCCTACGATCCGATCGGCCAGAACATCATGAACCGCATGGAGGCGCCGAGCCTCGCCTTCCTGCTCGGCGCCGACCAGTTCGGGCGCGACAACTTCTCGCGCGTCCTCTACGGCTACCGCGCCTCGCTGTCGGTCTCGCTGGTCTCGGTGATGATCGCGCTCATCGTCGGCGGCTCTCTCGGCGTGATCTCCGCCTACTATCGGGGCTGGACCGACCGCATCGTCATGCGCTGCATGGACGTGCTGTTCGCCTTCCCGCTGATCCTGCTCGCGATCGCCATCATCTCGCTGCTGGGGCCGAAGCAGTGGACCACCGCGATCGCGATCGGCATCGTCTACACGCCGATTTTCGCCCGCCTGCTGCGCGGACCTGCGCTGGTGCTGGCGGAGAGCGAGTTTGTGGTCTCCGCGCGCGCCATCGGCGCCGGCGATCTCCGAATCCTCGTCCGCCACATCCTGCCCAACCTCGCCAGCGTGATCCTGGTGCAGGCGAGCCTGTCGCTGTCGACCGCGATCCTGGTCGAGGCCTCACTCTCGTTCCTCGGCATCGGCACGCAGCCGCCGACGCCGTCGCTGGGATTGATGCTGGCCGAGAGCCGCAGCTATGCGCTGATCTCGCCCTGGACCTCGATCTTCGC
>CAZZLX010000080.1:0-10602 GCA_964655235.1 uncultured Rhizobium sp. | reverse complement strand
GATGACCATCTGCGCGGCGCGCGCAAGATTGTGTTCGAGCTGGGCCTTGCCGGCCAGATACTGCTTCGGCCAGGCAGCGTCCCCGTGGCCGAGTTGCGCCGCCGCGTGCAGCGTCCATGCCGGGTCGGCCAGATGCGGCCGGGCGATGGCGCACAGATCGGCGCGGCCGGCGGCGACGATGGTGTTGACGTGGTCGGCCTCGAAGATGTTGCCGACGGCCATGGTGGTGATGCCGACCTCGTTGCGGATGCGGTCGGAGTAAGGCGTCTGGAACATGCGGCCGTAGAGAGGCTTCGCCTTGATCGAGGTCTGGCCGGCGGAGACGTCGATCAGGTCGGCGCCGGCTTCCTTGAACGCGCGGGCGATCTCGACCGCGTCGTCGCCGTCGTTGCCGCCCTCGACCCAGTCGGTCGCCGAGATGCGGACCGACATCGGCTTGTTCGCCGGCCACGCACGTCGCATGGCGGCGAACACCTCGAGCGGATAGCGGAGCCGGTTGGCGAGCAAGCCGCCGTACTCGTCGGTGCGCTGGTTCATCAACGGCGTGAGGAAGCTCGACAGCAGGTACCCGTGCGCGGCGTGAAGCTCGACCATGTCGAAGCCGGCCTGCAGCGCGCGCTCGGTCGCCGACACGAACTCGGCCTTCACGCGGTCCATGTCGGCGCGGTCCATCGCCTTCGGCACCTGGTTCGCCGGCGCCCAGGGGATCGCGGACGCGGCGATCAGCGGCCAGCCGCCCGACGGCAGCGGCTCGTTGTCGCCTTCCCAGGAAAGCTTGGTGGCGCCCTTCGGGCCGGCGTGGCCGAGCTGCAGGCAGATCCTCGCGCCCGATCCGGCGTGGACGAAATCGGTGATCCGCTTCCACGCGGCGACGTGCTCGTCCTTGTACATGCCGGTGCAGCCGGGCGAGATGCGGCCATCGCGGGCGACGTCGGTCATCTCGGTGAAGACGAGCCCCGCCCCGCCCTGGGCGCGCGAGCCCAGGTGCACCAGGTGGAAGTCGTTGGGCGTGCCGTCCTCGGCCGAGTACATGCACATCGGCGAGACCACGACCCGGTTCTTGACCCAGAGGCCGCGCAGCTTGAACGGCATGAACATCGGCGGGCCGGCGCGCTCGGACCCGGTCGCGCTCCGCGCCACCCAGCGCTCGACCTTGTCGACGAAGCGGCGGTCGCGGAGCTTCAGGTTCTCGTGCCCGATCCGCTGGCTTCGCGTCAGCAGGCTGTAGGCGAACTGCGTCGGCGCGAGCCTGGTGTAGCGGCGCACGTTCTCGAACCACTCGGTCGAGTTGCGGGCTGCGCTCTGGATGCGCAGCACCTCGATGCGCCGCTCGGTCTCGTAGGCGGTGAGCGATGCGGTCAGGTCGTGCGAGCCGCGCAGGTACTTGGCGAGCGAGATCGCGTCCTCGAGCGCGAGCTTGGTACCTGAGCCGATCGAGAAATGCGCCGTGTGCGCGGCGTCACCCATCAGCACCAGGTTGTCGTGGCTCCAGCGCTGGTTGGAGACACGGACGAAATTGAGCCAGGGCGACGCCAGGTGGCGCGCGTTGCTCATCAGCTTGTGGCCGCCGAGCCACTTCGCGAACAGCGCCTCGCCGAACGCGCAGGTGGCATCCGCATCTGCACCTTCTAGACCGGCCCTGGCCCAGGTCTCCTCGTCGGTCTCGATGATGAAGGTCGAGGTCTCGTCGTCGAATCGGTAGCAATGCGCCTGGAACCAGCCGTGCTCGGTTTCCTGGAAGATGAAGGTGAAGGCATCGAACACCTTCCTGGTCCCGAGCCACACGTACTTGCATTTGCGGCGGTCGAGGTCGGGCCGGAACACATCGGCGTGCGCCGCGCGGATCCGGCTGTTGACGCCGTCGGCGGCGACGATGAGATCGGCGTTCGCCCACGGCGAGAGGTCGGAGACGTCGGTCTCGAAGCGGAGCTCGACGTCGAGCTCCCGGGCGCGCGCCTGCAGGATGTCGAGGAGCCGCCGGCGCCCGATGCCGCAGAAGCCGTGGCCGGTCGAGGTCACGACCTCGCCCTTGAAGTGGACGTCGATGTCGTCCCAATGGGCGAAGGTACCGGTGATCTCGCGCCAGCTGGGCTCGTCGGCGGCCTTGAGATGCGCCTGCGTCTGGTCGGAGAAGACGACGCCCCAGCCGAAGGTGTCGGTGGGTCGGTTGCGTTCGACCACGGTCACGCGGTGACGCGGGTCGGCGCGCTTCATCAGGATCGCGAAATAGAGCCCGGCGGGGCCGCCGCCGACGCAGACGATACGCAAGGTTCACCCCTCCCTTCGGGGGATAAGCCTAACCTCTCGCGGCTAAAATGTGTAACGCGTCAATGCCACCTGGCTGCCGTTGGGCAGCGTCAGGGTCGCGGTCGTCTGCGAGGAGAACTGGATGGAAATCGAACCGACATTCGAACTGGAAGTCGGCTCGTTGTAGGTTCCGCCAAGCGTCTGGCCTCCTCGAAACTCAGTCAGCGAGCCAGAATAGAGGGATGTAGAGGTCATTGCCCCTTGGGAAATGTACCAGACCGCCTGTCCACTGCTGTCGTACATGTATGCAGCGAGGAAAAGAGTCGACCCTTGCACTTCGAGAAAGTAGCCGCGCCCGCTCTCGGCGGAACTCCACCACCATCCTTTTTGCGGCATCCCGGAGTTGGGCCCGAGGGCCACGCCACCGGAGACTATCTCGTATCTCGTTATCGGAATGGTGCCGCCAGACCAGGTCAGGCGGCCTGTGGTCGTCGTGTCGAAGCTCAGTGTCACCGTGCCAACTGAGCCGACATAACTCGCGCTCTGATAACTTCCTCCGAGCGTTTGCCCGTCGGAATACTGCAGAAGTGAGCCTTGATAGACTCCGTTCGAGGCGCGCGCGCCTTGGGAAATATACCAGATAGGCTTCCCATTCGTCGAATAGAGATAGCCGGCCATAAAGAGATTGCTGCCGCTTACCTCAACGGAGAAGCCTCGGCCGGATTCGCTCGCATACCACCACCAGCCGGTCTCCGGCGTCGCAGTCGAGCTCGAACTCGCCACTGTCGCTTGGAACATGCCGCGGCCGTGAGTGGCGGCGACGAGGGTGCTGGTCGAACCAACGAAGAAGATCTCGTCGACTGAAACGGCGCCCGGTCCGTCATTCGTCGTCGACCAAGTGACGCCTCCGTCCTCGCTCGTGAAAACCCCGACCTCCGTGCCGAGATAGATCCAACTGGCGTTGGTCGGATGTCGCGCGATCCCTCGGACCGGCGCCTGGGGAAGTCCGGTGGAAATATCGGTCCAACTTGCCCCGCCGTTCGTAGTCTTTCGAATATTGCCGGAACTGTAGCCGCCGAAGGCGACGTAAACCGTATTCGAGTCGGACGGGTCGATCAGGATTCGCATCACCTGCCGGGACGGACCGATCGTCACGGCGGTCCAGGTCGGCGACGTCGCGGTGCCGTTGCTCGTCTTGTAGACGTTGCCGTTGTTATGTCCGACCCAGATGACGTTGGAGTTTCCGACCGCGACGGCAACCGCACTAATGTATCCGGCACTGGCGACAGCGGACTTGGCCGAGCGCCAGCTCGGCGTCGCAGCTTTGACGTTGTCCGAGATCCAAAGCCGGTTTGCGCCGACGAGCATGCGAGACTGGCTGTTCGGATCGAGAATGAACGGCGCTATGAAATTCGCCGCGGTGACGGAGCCCTCGCAGTAATCCGCGTTGTCGTCGATGCCAGAACAGATGAATTCCTCGCTGAGCCCTCCGTCCGCCGACCGTCGGATACTGGCGTAGACGTACTCCCCGTAAATATAGCTGGCGTTCGCCTGATCGATCGCGGCGTACCCTCCGTCCCCGTCGGTATAGCGCCCCCAGGTCGTCGAGAGGTTCGTCGAGTAGAGCGACCCGTTGTCCTGGGTTCCGCCTGCAATGACGGTTCCATCGCCGGACGCTGCACCTCCGTAGAACTGCGTCGACTGGATTCCGGTCGAGATGCTGCTCCAGGTGTTCGTCGACGTACTGCTACTCGAACTCGCCGAGGCGATGTTCGTGCTCTTCCAGACGCCACCGTCATTGCCGACGAAAACGATGCGGTTCGTCGAACCGTTGTAGCTCGGATGGTGCGCGATAACGTGCTGGTCGGCGTGAGGCGAGGACGGCCATGCTGCCCAGTTCGATATGCGGGTGAAGCTCGACCCGCCATTGGTGGATCGGTAGAGATCGATACCGCCTACGACGACGGTGTTCGAGTCCGTCGGATCGATCCAGATCGTATTGTCATACCAGCCCTGGCTTCCGAGGTGTTCCGGCGACGACAGCAGGCTCCAAGACGCGCCGCCATTCGTCGATCGATAGATAGAGCTGGTCGAACTCGACGTCTGGATCGACGCGTAGAGCATCGAGGGAGTCGCCTTGGCGTATGCGATCTCGACTCGCCCGCTGAAGCCGCTCGTGCTGACAATCGTGGTCGTCGTCCAGCTTGCCCCCGCATCGGTCGAATAGGCGACCTTCCCTTGCCCCAGGCCGGCGACGGCCTTGCTGCCGTCATTCGGATCGAATTGAACCTGGTAGGCGTAGGGATACGAGCCTGAGGTGGCGAGAACGCGGCTCCAGGTCGCCCCACCGTCCGCACTGCGATAGACTCCCGCGTCGCGGTTCGCCGATAGCAGGATTCCCGAAGAAGTGGGGTGGACTGCAAGACGGTTCACGTAGTTCCAGTTGCTGTCGCTCGATGGGTCCGTTGCCGAAAGCCGTATCCAGGTCTGCCCCCCATCCAACGACTTGTAGACGCCGCCCCCCTTGATGGAGTCAGCGTTAAAGAACCCTTCGCCGGTCGAGGCGTACAGCAGATCAGTGTTCGCAGGATCGATGACGATCGAGGTGATCGCGAGGTTGGCGGCGAAATCGTTGACGGCACGCCAGGAGCCGCCGCCGTCGCTCGTGTACCAGATGCCACCCGCGACCGTGCCAACCCAGATCCGATTGCCGTCCGAAGGATGGACGGCGATCGCGCGGGTGCGGCCGGGTATGTTGTTCGGACCTATCGCCGTCCAGCGCGTGGTATCCAGTCCCGCCAGTGACGGAACCGCAAGACCGTCGCGGTTGCGCTGAGTCGCGGCGATGATCTGTTGCCGCTGGGCCATCGCGCGCTCAGGACCATTGGGTGCGATGGTGCCACTGTCGTCGGAGAGTTCCCGTGCGCGCTGCTTGGCCCATTCGCCGGGGTGGTCGGGTTTCGGTCGGTCGACCCTCCGCTGGGCGCGGGCGAGCAGCGAGGCGGGAATGGTACAGATGTCGTCGTTGGTCAGGGACCGTTCGCGCTGCAACCGAACCAGCCTCTCGACCGAGATTGCCAGCGCGGATGCAACGCCCGCGTCGTCGCGCACCTCCGGGCCGCATCGATCAGCGCCTTGCCGAGCGGCTAGGTGTCCGACCGGAGGCTCGATGGCTTGGCATGCCCCCAGCGACAAAAGCAGAACCAGAGCCAGGGCCGCAGACTTGATGTGCTTCATGGGTCCACCCCAACCAAGACGCCCCGTTCCAGCTGAAGGCCATCGTATGCCAGTCGAACAGTGAGACTGACATCGCCAGCCCGTGACGGGGTCACCCGAAACGATCGTGACGTCACCAGACCTAAGGCCGGCGGATCCGGCGGGGACCGGCCAGAGTCGGTGCTTCTTGGCGGCATGATCGCGCTGACCGCGTAGTGTTGCGGCACCACGCTTACATCCTCGGTCACGCTCGTGAGGGACAGAGTCGCCCCTACGATCCGACGCGTGGGAACAAGCCGAACTTCGACAAGCGCACTTTCGCCCACTTTGATTCGCGGCGGCGTGACCGAGAGGATCAGATCCACGTCGCCTCCGCGTTCGTCAGCGAGACAGGCGGTCAGCACAACCGCCGAGATCAGCCCGATCAAGGCCGGCCCCAGTTGCACTCCCCGCATGAGCCATGAAACTCGCATGTCGGAATCCGGATGCCGCTATGTCCGTCACGGACAATGGAGGCGAGTCACCCGGGAGGCGGCTCGAGGCCGCGCGCGGCAGCCGGTCGATGGCGCTCCGATCGAAAGACCGGATCGGAATGGCATGGGGAACACCGCGACGATCGCGGCGCCGAGGAACGACCGGCGCATACAGCTCCCCTGCAAATTCACCCGCGGGGGAATATAGAGATGACGGGTCCTTTAGGAAAATACCTAAAACGTGAAGCGTGACAGGGAAACCTGGGTTCCGTTCGGCAGGGTCAGCAGGGCCGACGTGCCCGAGGCGAACTGGATCGTCACCGCCCCGATGTTGTTGGCGCCGTTCGGGGCCCGGAAAGCCGAGGTGAGCGTGCTGCCGCCCGAGTATTCCTGGAGCGTGCCCTGGAAGACGTTGGCCGAGGTCATCTCGCCCGAGGCGATGTACCAGACCGCCTGCCCCGCCGCGTTGTACATGTAGAAGCTGACGAACATCGAGGTGTTCTGTGCCTCGATGAAGTAGCCGCGGCCCGCCTCGTTCGCATTCCACCACCATCCCGTCTGCGGATATCCGGGGGCCGGCCCGCCGACCGAGCCGTTGGCGATGAAGTCGAAGCGGCTGATCGAGGTGCCGCTGCCGCCCGGGAAGACGAGGTAGCCGCTCGTCTCCGAGTCGAAATAGATCTGCAGCTTACCGGCCGAGCCCAGCACGGTCGCCGGCTTGTAGCTGCCATTCAGCGTCTGCCCGCCGGAATACTGCTGCAGGTCGCCGACATAGCTCGTCCTGTTGTCGCCCATCTGGCCAGAGGAGACGTACCAGAGCGCGGTGCCGTCGGCGGCGTAGGAATACGCCGCGAAGAACAGCGCGTTGCCCTGGATCTCGATCGAGTAGCCGCGGCCGGGTTCGCTCGCGTTCCACCACCAGCCGCCGGCCGGCGTCGGCGTGGCAACGGTGCCGTTGCGGAAGCCCGCGACCGATGTCCGCGTCTCGGCCAGGCGCCGGACGTTGTAGGCCGCCTGGCTCGACCACGGGTTCACGCCGAGCGCGACGCCGTTGTAGCTGAGGTAGGGCGAGCTGAAGAACGGCACGCGCGTGCAGGCGAAGCCCTGTGCCGCGCACTTGTCGTTGTAGGCCATCACGGTGCGGATGCGCGCCGCCGTGTCGACGTAGCCGTAGTTGTAGGCGCTCGGCGAGCCACCGCCGTTCACGTAGCGGTCGTGATCGGCGCCCATGTTGTGGCCGAGCTCGTGCACGAAGCTGTAGTTGCTGGTGGCGCAGCTGCGCGTCACCACCGAGAACGCGTATTGCGGATAGCCGTTGTAGAGCCAGGCGAGGCCGCAATACTCGGCACGCTCGGTCAGGTAGACGACGAGGTCGGCCTTGAGGCTGCTGCGGAGCGAGTGGACCGAGTCCAACCGGCCGTCCGACGTGCCGGTCAGGTCGTTGAGGATGGTCTCGTAGCTGCGCGAGGACTCGTCGTAGCCGCTGATCTGCTGCGTGCCGACGAGATTGAGCGTGATCGGGATTCCCGAATTGGCATAGACGGCGTTCGAGGTCGAGACCGCAAGCCGGATTTCGCTGCCGATGTCGGCGCTGGCGGCGGCGGAACGGTCGCCATAGACGACCAGGACGTTGAGCGCGGTGCTGGCGTCGGCCGAGGCCTTCGGCGCGCCCGGTGCCGGCGTGGGCACGAAGGCGGGCGCCTGGCCAGGCGTCTTCAGGGCCTCGCCCTCCTTCGGGAAGGCAGCCTGGTCGATCTCGCTGATCCGGTGCATGCCGAGCAGGATGGGCCGGATCTCGATGGTCATCGTGCCGACGGTGATCTGACCGGTGATCATGCCATCCTTGATGACCAGGGTCGCGGCGCTGACCGGCGCCCCGGTCACGCGGCCGGTCCAGATCGTGCTGCCGTCGACCGAGGCCTCTACCTGCTCGCCGTCGAGGTTGAGCACGATGTCGGGGAACAGCGGCAGCAGGATCGGCAGCAGCTTGGCCGCCAGCTTCTGCCCCGCGGCCATCGAGATGTCGGGGAGGACGTTCCGCGCGAGAAAGGCCGCGTCGATCATCGCCACGCGCGAGCGCTTCACCGTGCCGGCGACCGCCGGCCGGGCGCCGTCGGACATCGCGCGCGCCGAAGGAACGTCGAGGAAAAGTCCCTGGGCCTGTGCCGTGATCGGCAGAAGCAGGAGAGCGATGAGAAGCACGAACCGGGGAATGCAGCTCATGCCCCTCATTGTACCAAAACGTCGGCCCTCAGAGGCTGGTGCGGACCTCCCAGAGCTCCGGGAAGAACACGTGATCGAGTCTCTGGCGCAGGTAGGAAACACCCGCGGTGCCGCCCGTGCCCTGGCGGAAACCGATGACCCTCTTCACCGTCGTCATGTGCCTAAAGCGCCATTGCTGAAAGGAATCTTCGATGTCGACCAGCTCTTCGGCGAGCTCGTAGAGATCCCAGTAGCGGTCCGGATCGCGGTAAATCGCTACCCAGGCATCGCGCACGGAATCGTGCCTCCGATACGACTCGGAAAAATCACGATCCAGTACTTCGGGCGCGATGGGAAGGCCCCGGCGCGCCAAAAGCCGATGCGACTCGTCGTAGAGGCTGGGCCGCTCCAGCATCGCGACCAGGCGCGCATGCAGCTCCGGCCGGTGACTATGGGGCGCCAGCAAGGCGCGGTCCTTGTTGCCGAGAGCGAACTCGAGCAACCGGTACTGGTAGGACTGGAATCCCGACGATTTGCCGAGCGCCTCGCGGAAGGAGAGGTAGTCCGCCGGCGTCATCGTCGACAGCACGTCCCAGGACTGGATCAGCTGGGCGAAGATGCGCGTAACCCGCGCCGTCATCTTGAACGCCGGCGCCAGGTCGTCCGCCCGCAGCTTCGCGATCGCCGCCTCGAGCTCGTGCAGGGCCAGCTTGAGCCACAGCTCGCTCGCCTGGTGGATGGTGATGAACAGCAGCTCGTCGTGCTTGTCCGAGCGCGGATGCTGGGCGTCGAGCAGGCGGTCGAGGGCGAGGTAGTCGGCATAGCTCATCTCGCCCCGGAAGTCGGTATGAGCGCCGCTCGACATCGCTAGTTGCGTCCCCCGTCGACGATGAAGTTCTGCGCGGTCACCAGGCGGCTGTCGTCGGCGCAGAGCCAGAGGATCATGCGCGCGATGTCCGGCGGGTAGAGCTTTTCCGGCAGGCATTGCTGCTTCATCAGGTCGGCCTCGGCCTCCGGCGTCAGCCACATCTTGATCTGCCGCTCGGTCATGATCCAGCCCGGCATCACCGAGTTGACCCGGATCATGGCGCCGCCGAGCTCGCGCGCGAGACCGCGCGTCATGCCGATCACCGCCGCCTTCGCCGCCTGGTAGACGGAGAGGTTGTGCGTCATCGCGACGAAGCTCATCGAGCTCAGGTTGACGATCGCGCCGCCGCCGGCCGCGCGCATGCCCGGCACCACCGACTGGATCGCGAAGAACTGGTGGCGGAGGTTGGTCGCCATCCGCTCGTCCCAATAGGCTTCGGTCACGTCCTCGATCCGGTGCCGGTCGTCGCGCGCGGCGTTGTTGACCAGCGCCAGGATCGGACCCAGCCGCCCCGCGATCTCGCCGATCGCCGCCTGGTAGGCCCCGGTGTCGCGGATGTCGCATTTGCGGAACAGCGGCGCCGGCAGCCCCTTGGCACGGATGTTCTCGACCAGCGCCTGGGATGCCGCGTCGTCGAGATCGACGAAGCCGACCTTGGAGCCTTGGCTGCAGAAGTGCTCGACGATTCCGGCGCCGATGCCGGAACCGCCGCCGGAAACGAAGACGACCCGATCCTTGAGGCTCGGGTAGGACGCGAAGCTCGGCATTGAGGCCCTCTACAGGCTGGAGACGCGGAAGGCCACTTCGCCGGAAAGCCTGTCGCCGTTGGCGAGCAGCCGATAGCCCACATCCTCGACGCCGAGGGCGTGAAGCGCAAACCCGTTGTTCGCGTGGCTCACCGGCTCCACGCAGAAGTAGGGCCGCGCCTCCGGCGTGTAGAGCACCACATGGCCGAAGACCGGGCTCGCCTCGACGTCCATGCGGATGCGCCGGTTCGGCCAGGTGACGACCGCCTGCCCGTCCCAGCCGTCGAAGCAGTTGTCGAGGACGACGTTCGAGACCTTGCGCGCCGTCGAGAAGTCCCAGCGCGCCGGGATGTCGACGCGGGTCGTCGGCAGCACCTCGGCGTCGGCGAGCCAGACGCGCTTGAGGTTAAGCTGAAGCGTCGTGTCCTCATCGCGCACGAAGTAGGGGTGAAGGCCGATACCGGCCGGAACCGGGCTCGGGTCGGTGCTTTGGACCGAGGTGCCTATGGTGAGCCCGTCCTCGGTCAGGCGGAACGACTGGCGCGCCCGATAGGGAAACGGCCAGCCCTGTCGGTCATGGACATAGAGAAGATCCGCATCGGTGTCGTTCGAGCGCTCGACCAGCCACGGGCGCCGCCAGCCGTCGCCGTGGATCGGATGTTTGAAGCCGGGCGCATTCGGCCGCATGTAGATGTCGCGGCCCTCGACGATCAGGCGGCCGTCGGCGATGCGGTTCGAATACGGGACCAGCGGATAGCACGCGCTGTCCTTGCCGGTGCCGTCGGCGAGCGACTCCGGATCGGCCCGACGCAGCAGATCGATCGGAAGGCGTCCCTTCTCCTCGATGGCG
>CAZZLX010000079.1:0-10693 GCA_964655235.1 uncultured Rhizobium sp. | reverse complement strand
GCGTCAGTCCCGGGTTCGGCTACGGCTACCAGGTATGGCTCATGGGCGGAGAGCCGGCCGGAACCTATTCGCTGCGCGGCATCCGCGGCCAGGTCCTGTTCGTCGACCCGGTCAGCCGGCTGATCATGGTCCAGACCTCGGCACGGCCCCAGCCCGTCGACGCCGGCATGGCGGAGAACACCAACCTCTGGCGGGCGCTGGTCGCCCAGCAGCGACGCGACTAGGGACGGTCCGCTTCCACTCGATCGCATGTCCATTCCGCTTTCAGCACCGCTGTTCGCCGCCCTTCTCTGCTTGACCACCGCGGCGACCGGCTCGTTCATGAACTGCCTGATCCGGCTTCTCGCCCACGAGCTGCACCCGTTCGAGATCGCCTTCTTTCGAAATCTGTTCGGCTTCCTGACGATTCTTCCCTTCGCTTTCGCCGCCGGCTTCGCGACCTTCCGTGCGCATCGCCCGGGGCGCCTGTTCCTCGCCGCCTTCGTCAACCTCTTCTCGATGATGGCGGGCTTCAGCGCTGTCGCCCTGATGCCGCTGAACGAGTTCACCGCGCTCACCTTCACCCAGCCTCTGTTCCAGACCATCGGCGCCGCGTTGATCCTCGGCGAGGTGGTCAGGCGATGGCGCTGGATCGGCACGATCGCGGGATTCCTCGGCGTGCTGGTCGTCGTGAGGCCCGGCACGGACGCCTTCACCCCGGCCTCGCTGCTCGCCCTCGTCGGCGCCTCGACCTACGCCGTGGTCGCGCTCATCATGAAGCAGGCGTCCAGCGAGAGTTCGATCACGGCGGTGCTCTATGTCTCCTTCGGGATCACCTGCCTCTCCCTGCCGGTCGCCGCGACCGTCTGGGTCTGGCCCAGCGCCGAGGCCCTGGGGGTGATGGCGGCGATCGGCGCGCTCGGGACCACCGGCTGGTTCGCCTTCGCCTATGCCTTCAAGCTCGCCGACGCCTCGGCGCTTGCGCCCTACGACTTCACCCGCCTGCCCTTCATCGCGGTGCCGGCCTACCTCTTCTTCGGCGAGGTTCCCGACATCTGGACCTGGATCGGCGCCGCCGTGATCTTCGGCGCCAGCATTCTGGTCACGCGCGCGGAAGTTAAGCGCGGCGCCTAGGCCGGAACCGCGATTTCCCCGGACGCGTTTCATCGGGGTGCCGCGGAGGAATTGGTCTTGAGCAGGCGTGCGAAAATTTGGCTCGGAGCCGTCGGCGTGCTCGCGGCTGCCGTCGCCGCGATCGCCGTCCTCTTCGACTGGAACTGGTTTCGGCCCTACGCCGAGATTCAGGCGTCGGCTGAGCTCGGCCGGCCCGTCCGCATCGGCCATCTGGACGTGAAGCTCGCTCGCCAGCCGACGGTCATCGTCGACGACCTCAAGGTCGCCAATCCGCAAGGCTTCGTCGAAGGTTCACACTTGGCTGAATTCGAGCGGATGGTCTTCACCGTCGATCTCGAGCGCTACTGGAAGACCGGGAAACTCTTCTTTCCTGAGATGAACCTGACGCGGCCTGTCGTGAAGCTCGAGACCAACGCCCAGGGAGAGCCCAACTGGCGGCTCGACGCGTTCAACCCGGCGTCGTCCGAAGCCAGGGCATCGGATGCGCCGGAGATCGGCCGGCTCAATGTCGAGGATGGCCAAGTCACGTTGAACGACCCGAAATCGAAAACCAACGTGGAGATGGCGGTCAATACGGAGCCGGATCCAAAGGGCGGCGACTCCAGTGTCGTGATCCGAGGCAAGGGCCGCTATGCGAATGCGCGAACCCAGTTCGAGGCCAGGACGGGATCGCTGGCGGCCTTTCGCGATACGAAGCTTCGGTATCCGATCGACCTGATTTGGGAGGTCGACAAGACGCGGGCGCATATCGTCGGCACCGTGCTCGACCGCACGAACCTCGCCGGAATCGACGGCAAGCTCGAGGTCAGCGGTCCCGACATGGCCCTTCTCTATCCGATGACGGGCGTGCCGTGGCCGACGACGCCGCCGTACAAACTCGCCGGCCATCTCTGGCATTCGGGCACGACCGTCCACTTCGATACCTTCGACGGCAAAGTCGGCAGCAGCGACTTCACTGGGAGCCTCGCCGTCGATACAGGCGGCCCTCGCCTCGTCCTGACCGGCGAGTTCGCCTCGTCGAAGACCGTGCTGGCGGATCTCGCCGGCTTCGTCGGTGGCGAACCTGGCAAGGCCGAGGCGCCGAACGCGACGCCGAAGCGGCGGGCGGCGGCGCAGAAGGAGGCGGTCGACCCCAAGGCGCTGCCGGAAAAGAAGGTCGGTCTCGAACGCCTGAACGAGATCGACGCTCACGTGATCTATCGCGTGAAGCGTCTCGAATCCGACTATCTGCCCCTCGACGACCTCACCGCGAAGCTCGATCTCGAGAACGGCCGGCTCCGGCTCAAGCCGCTCAACTTCGGCATCGGCAAGGGCCGCATCGCGGCCACGGTCGACCTTGATGCGCGCAGGATGCCGGCACGGTGGGACATCGACGCCGATTTCCGCAACATCGATCTCAAGCGCATCCTGCAGAAGAACTCCTCCACCTTCGACGGCGCCGGCCTGGTCGGTGGCAAGCTGCAGATCGTCAGCACAGGCCAGTCGACGGCGGATGTGCTCGGGAACGGCGACGGCCACCTGACCCTGGCCATGACCAGCGGCCAGATCAGCGCCGTTCTGACGGAGCTTGCCGGCCTCGACTTCCTCGAAGCGCTGGGCTTCTCGCTCTCCGGCAAGGACAAGCAGTTCGGCATCCGCTGCATGGTGCTCGACGCCGGCATCCAGGACGGGGTGATGCGGACCAACTCGCTGGTACTCGACACGACAGACACAAATATCGGCGGTACCGGCTGGGTGAGCTTCCGCGACGAGACGCTCGGCATCACGCTCGAGGCGCATCCGAAGGATCCGAGCCTGCTATCCTTCCGCGCGCCTGTTCATATAAACGGCACGCTTAAGGATCCGAAGATCGGCATCGATGCGGCGACGACGGGGGCACGTGTCGGAGCGATGGCCGTGCTGGGCGCGCTGCTGACGCCGCTCGCGGCGCTGATCCCGACGATCGAGCTCGGCCTCGGCAAGGACAGCGACTGTTCCGGACTGATCGACCAGGCTGCCCGATCGGCGCAGCAGGCCGGAAAGAAAGCGCCGGCGCCCGCCACACCGCAGAGCGCGCAAGATCCGACCAAGGACCAGAAGGCGAAGCGCTAGGCTCTACTCCGCCGCCGGCGCGGTGTCGATATAGTCGCTGGGTCCCGGCTCCTTGAAGCCGCCGGACTGCATGCGCCAGAGACGCGCATAGGCGCCGCCCGCGGCCAGCAGCTCGGCATGCGTGCCCTGCTCGACGATGCGTCCCGCATCCAGCACCACAAGGCGATCCATGCGGGCGATCGTCGAGAGCCGATGCGCGATCGCGATCACGGTCCGCCCCTTCATCAGGTCGCCCAGCTGCTCCTGGATCGCCGCCTCGACCTCGGAGTCGAGAGCCGACGTCGCCTCGTCCAGCACCAGGATCGGTGCGTTCTTCAGGATCACGCGGGCGATCGCGATGCGCTGGCGCTGGCCGCCGGAGAGCTTCACGCCGCGCTCGCCAACATGGGCGTCGAGGCCGCGGCGGCCGTTCCAGTCCTCCAGCGTCTCGATGAAATCGGTCGCATGCGCGCGCGCCGCCGCGTCCAGGATCTCGCCCTCGGTCGCCTGCGGCCGGCCGTAGCGGATGTTGTCGCGGATCGAACGGTGCAGCAGCGAGGTGTCCTGCGTCACCATCGAGATGTGGGAGCGGAGGCTCTCCTGCGTGACGGTCGAGATGTCCTGGCCGTCGATCAGGATGCGCCCGCCCTCGACGTCGTGGAACCTGAGCAGAAGGTTGACCAGCGTCGACTTGCCGGCACCGGAATGCCCGATCAGTCCGACGCGCTCGCCCGGCGCGATCGTGAGGTCGATCCCGTGCAGCACGCCGCGCTCGGTGCCGTAGCCGAAGCTGACGTCCTCGAAGCGGATGAGCCCGCGGGTAACCTTGAGCGTGCCGGCGTCCGGCCGATCCGCCATCTGGCGCGGAACCGAGATCGACTTCATGCCGTCCTGGACGGTGCCGACGTTCTCGAAGATCGCGGTCACGTTCTGTGCAACCCAGCCGGCGATGTTGGCGATCTGCCAGGTGAGCGGCAGCGCCATCGCGACGACCCCGATCTGCACATGGCCGCCGATCCAGAGCCACATCGCCGTCGCCGCCGTGCCGACCACCATGAGGGCGTTAAGCGATGACAGGCTGAGACCGAACAGCGTGATGATGCGGAGCTGGTTGCGGAAGGCGACCGTGTGCTCGTCGACCGCCTCCTTGACGAACGCATCCTCGTCGCGCGAGCGGGCGAACAGCTTCACAGTCACGATGTTGGTGTAGCTGTCGACGACGCGGCCCGTGAGCGCCGAGCGGAATTCCGAGGTCTCGCGCGAGCGGTCCCGGAGCCTCGGCACGAAGGTCCTGAGCAGGATCAGGTATCCGACGAACCAGCAGAGGATCGGGCCGGCGAGGCGCGGATCGTTGGCGGCCAGAAGGATGATCGCGCTGGTGCCGTAGACGAGGATGTACCAGACGGCATTCGTCGCCGCGACCACGCTCTCGCGCAGCGACGGGCCGGTCTGCATGATCCGGTTGGCGATGCGGCCGGCGAAGTCGTTCTGGAAGAACGACCAGCTCTGCCTCACCACGTGCCAGTGGTTCTGCCAGCGGATCAGGTTGCTCAAACCCGGTGCCAGCGCCTGGTTGGTGACCAGATTCTGCAGGCACAGCGCGAGCGGGCGGATCACCAGCATCACCAGCGCCATGCCGAGGAGCTGCGGCCCGACCGCGGGCAGCAGGTCGGCCGGCTGGTGAGTCGAGATCAGCGTCACCACGCGGCCGATGAAGACCGGGATCAGGCTGTCGAGCAGCGCGACCAGGAAGCCCGCGAGGAAGAGCCCGATCAGCAGCCCGCGCGCCTGGCGCGCGTAGTGCCAATAGAATGCCCCCAGCCCCGTTGGAGGCGGAGCGTCCGGTGGCAGCGCCGTCGGCTGCAGCAGATTCTCGAACAGTCGGAACAACGGATACCTCGGGAGGCCCTGCCGATGGCGGGGCCGAGAACGCGACGCACCGGCGGCATCGGTCCGCGCTGGCGCGGACCGTGTCCCACGGCGCTGGTTGGGTGTTGGCCTTTGGATAGCCCGAGTCGGGGAATGGCGCAAACCCCGCGGATTTCCGGTTGCCAACCTCGCGCACAAGTGTCGCAAAAAGGTCACGATGCTGGCTTGCGGCGAGGGGCCTGCGCTAGCCTACTCGGCATGGGAAGCTACGGCGCGTCATGACGGCGGATCCGAAGGGCGGCACCGCCCATCTCGGCCTCCTCACCTTCGCGGTAATGACCGCGACGATCATGCACGCGATCGACACGACGATCCCCAACGTGGCGTTGCCCCATATGCAGGGGAGCCTGCTCGCGACCCAGGAGCAGATCGCCTGGGTGCTGACCAGCTATATCGTCGCTGCCGCCATCATGACGCCGCCGACCGGCGCGCTCGCCCTCAAGTTCGGACGCCGGAAGCTCTTCATCGTTGCCATCCTCGGGTTCACGGCCGCCTCGGCGCTCTGCGGCATCGCCGGCAGCCTGACCGAGATGCTCGTCTACCGGACGCTCCAGGGTGCATTCGGCGCGGGATTGATCCCGCTGTCTCAGGCGACGCTGCTGGACGCCTATCCGCGCGAGCGCCACGGCGAGGCGATGGCGCTGTGGGGCATGGGCTTCGTCGCCGCGCCGATCTTCGGGCCGACCATCGGCGGGTACCTGACCGAGGCCTACGATTGGCGCTGGATCTTCTACATCAACGTGCCGATCGGCATCGCTGCCGCGCTCGGCATCAGCCTCTACGTGCCCGATACCAAGAGGCACGTCGACGCCAAGTTCGACTGGACCGGGTTCACCTTCATCGCGCTCGCAATCGGCGCGCTCCAGATCATGCTGGACCGCGGGCACTCGCTCGACTGGTTCCAATCGGCCGAGATCGTGACGCTTTCGGTGATCTCGGCGCTCGCCTTCTACCTCTTCATCGTGCACAGCCTGACTGCCGAGAAGCCGCTTATCGACCTCGCGATCTTCAAGGACGCCAACTTCGTCTCCGGCATGCTGATCGCGTTCCTGATCGCGGTCGTGGTGCTGGCGATGCTGGCGCTCCTCTCCCACCTGCTGCAGGACGTGCTCAAGTATCCGGTGATCGACGCCGGCTACATCATGGGTCCGCGCGGCATCGGCACGCTGATCGCGATGACGATCGCCGGAAGGGTCGTCGACAGGATCAACCCTCGCTACCTCGTGTGCTTCGGCGTGTCGCTGACCGCCTCGGCGTTCTGGCTGATGACCGGCTTCAACCTGAATGTCGACGCCTGGCAGCTGATCTGGACCGGCTTCCTGCAGGGATTCGGCATGGGGTGCATCTATGTGCCGCTCTCGACCTTCATGTTCTCGACCCTGCCGGCGCAGTACCGGACCGACGGAGCGAGCCTCAACAGCCTCGTTCGCAACATCGGCGCCAGCGCCGGCATCGCCATCCTGGAAGCGCTGCTGGCGAGCAACCGGCAGGCCTTCCGCTCCCATATCGTCGAGAACATCACGCCCTACGATCCGCGCTTTCGCGAGCCGGCTCTGCCGGGAGCTTGGAGCCTCGAGACACTGGATGGCCTCGCCAAGCTGAGCGCGGAGATCGACCGCCAGGCGAAGATGCTGGCCTATCTCACCGACTTCCAATGGATGACGGCGATAACGCTGGTGATCCTGCCGCTTCTCCTGATCGGCCGGCGCCGCCGCACCTAAGCGATCAGGTCGTCGATGCGGATCGGCAGGTCGCGGATGCGGAGGCCGGTGGCGTGGAAAACGGCATTGGCGATCGCCGCGGCGGTGCCGACGTTGCCGAGCTCGCCCAGCCCCTTGACGCCTGCAGGGTTCACCTCGTTGTCGACCTCCGGCACCAAGATCACCTCGAGTTCCCTGATGTCGGCGTTGACCGGGATCAGGTAGTCCGCGATGTCTCGGTTGACGTAACGCGCCGCCCGCTCGTCGATCTCCGTCACCTCATGCAGTGCCGAGCTGATCCCCCAGATCATTCCTCCCATGAGCTGGCTGCGTGCCGTCCTGGGATTGACGATCCGGCCGCCGGCGAAGGCGCCGACGATACGCGGCACGCGGATCTCGCGCGTGCGGGTATGGATGCGGACCTCGACGAACTCGGCGCCGAAGGCCAGCTTGATCTTCTTGCCGTCGGTGCCGCCGACGAAGACGCTTTCGCCCTGATTCAGCTTCGCGAGCGCGTCGTCCGGCGCGCCGTCGGGCTTGAACTCCGCATATTCCTCGATCGCGCCTGTGCCGAGCTTTTCGAAAGCCTCGACGAGCGTCATCTCGGCACCGTTCGGTCCGGCGATCTTGCCGTCCCGCATATCGAGGTTCGACGGCTGCCGCCCCGCGAGCTTGGCGCCCTTGGCCGTCGCCGCCTTGAACAACTTCGCGCGGATCGCATCGCAGGCCTGGATCACGGCCGAGCCGATGCTGGCGGTCGAGTTGGAGCCGCCGGCGACCGGTGCGGGCGGCAGGGCGCTGTCGCCCATCTCGACCTCGACCTCGGAGACCTCGATACCGAGACGTTCGGCCGCGAAATGAGCCGCGACCGTGCGGATTCCCGTACCGATCTCGTGCCCGGCAGTCTGCACCCGCGCCTTGCCGTCGGCGCCGAGCCGAACGCGGGCTGCGGCAGCGCAGACATTGGCCGGATAAGCCGCGGTCGCGCAGCCCATGCCGATCAGCCAGTCGCCGTCCCGCATCGAGCCGACCTCGGGCTTTCGCGACTTCCACCGGAACGCGGCCGCCGCCTGATCGTAGCACTCCATCAGGGCACGCGTGGTGAAGGCACCGCCCGTCACCGGGTCCTTCATCGTGTCGTTGACGCGGCGGAACTCGACCGGGTCCATGCGAAGCGCATGCGCCATCTCGTCCATCGCGGATTCGAGCGCATAAACGTAGGGCGTCTCCGGCGGCGAGCGCATGTATCCCGGCGTGTTGCGGTCGGCCTTTACCAGCCGCACCTTGGTCGCGACCGAGCCGTAGCCATACATCTTCGAGGTGATCTCGGTGCCGCCGACGAGATAGGGATCGGGACGCGAGGTCACTTCCCAGCCCTCGTGGCCGAATGCCACGATTTTGCCGTCGACGCCGGCACCGATCCGCACGCGATGGCGCGTCTCCGCCCGGTAGGTCTGCGTTGTGAAGCCCTGCTGGCGCGTCACCACGCAACGGACGGCGCGATTTAGCCGCTTCGCCGCCAACGCCACGATCGCGGTCCGCGACGTCATCGGTCCCTTCGAGCCGAAGGCGCCCCCGACGAACTGGCTGACCACCCGAACCTTGTGCGGATCCATCTTCAGCTGCTTCGCGATCGAATGCCGCCAGCCGTTTACGTTCTGGCTGGGCTCGTAGACGACCAGCTCGTCGTCGTTCCAGGCGGCCGTGGTCGAGAACAGCTCGATCGGATTGTGATGCTGGGTCGGCATGAAATAGGTCGCGTCGACTGTGACGGCCGCGCCGGCAAATGCCCTTTCGAAGTCGCCTGCCTTCGGGTCCTCGTGCTTCTTGCTGACCTTGGCCGCCTCCACGACTTCGGCGCGCTCGGCGTCGAAGGTCGCGCTCGGCCGTTCCATCCGGTACTCGATCTTGACCAGCCCGGCCGCTTCCCGGGCCGCTTCCGCGGATTCGGCGACGACCAGTGCCACGACCTGGCCGTCGTGCCAGATCTTGCGGTCGCCGAGCGGCGCGAGGGAGCTCGCGTCCTGGCCGAACTTCGGCTTGGCGAGCCGGTCACCGACCTCCTCGTGAGTCAGGATGTCGAGAACCCCGGGAACAGCGCGTGCGTCGTCGAGCTTCAGCGCCGTCACCTCGCCCTTGGCGATCGCGCTGGTGACCAGGGCGCCATGCGCGAGATTGTTGATCGCGACGTCCGCCGGGTAGCGGGCACCGCCGGTGACCTTGAGGCGCGCGTCGATGCGCGGCACCGGCTGGCCCATGTTCATGTTCGACTGCGGGGACGGCTTAGCCATCGTCAGATCACCATCGCCTTGGCTTCGAGCAGCGCCCGCACCACGGTCTGCTTGCCGAGCGCTAGCTTGAAGCTCGAGAAGCCCGAGGGTTTCGCCTCGGCGAAAGCCGCATCGGCTGCCGCCTGCGCCGCCGCCTCGTCGAGGAGCCGACCTTTGAGAACCCTCTCCGCCTCGCGCGCCCGCCAGGGAACGGTAGCAACGCCGCCGAGCGCCAGGCGCGCGTTGCGGACGACATCGCCGTCCAAATCCAGCGCAACCGCGGCCGAGGCGAGCGCGAAGGCGAAGGAGTCGCGATCGCGGACCTTGAGATAGAGCGACCGCCGGGTCCACGGCCCCGCCGGCACGTCGATGGCGGTGATCAGCTCACCCGGCTCCAACACCGTCTCGATCTCGGGCGTATTGCCAGGCAGGCGATGCAGCTCCGCGAAGAACAAGCGGCGCGGTCCCTTCGGTCCGAGCGTGTCGACGGTCGCGTCGAGGGCGATCAGCGCCTGGGCGAAGTCCCCGGGATATGCCGCGATGCAGCTGTCGCTGACGCCGAGGATCGCGTGCTGGCGGTTGACGCCCCCGATAGCCGAACACCCGGATCCCGGCGCGCGCTTGTTGCAAGGCCAGGAGGTCTCGCGGAAATAGGCGCAGCGCGTCCGCTGAAGCACGTTGCCGCCGAGGCTCGCCATATTCCGGATCTGGCGGCTGGCCGCGAGCTTCAGCGTATCGGCGATCACCGGATACCGGCTCCGGATCCCCTCGTGATCCTCGGCCTCGGACATGCGCACCAGCGCGCCGAGGCGCAGCCCCTGATCGGACAGCGAGATTCTGCCGAGCCGGTCTCGGTCCAGCCCGTTGAGATCGATCAGCGCCTCCGGCCGCATGACATCGAGGCGCATGTAGTCGGAGAGGTTCGTTCCGCCGGCGATGAACTGGCGCGATGACTGGATCGCCGAAGGCGCCGGGCTTCCTGCCGCCTGCACGGCGGATTCGGCCGTTGCCGCACGATCATAAAGGAAGGGGCGCATCTCAGCTTTCCCTGGTCGAGCGACGTGCCTGACGGATCGCCGCGACGATGTTCGGATAGGCGGCACAGCGGCAGAGATTGCCGCTCATGTACTCGCGGATGTCATCGTCGGTTTCGGCGTGGCCTTCACGCACGCAGGCGATCGCGGACAGAATCTGGCCCGGCGTGCAATAGCCGCACTGGAACGCGTCCTGGTCGATGAAGGCCTGCTGCATCGGATGCAGATCGCCGCCGGGCGAAGCCAGTCCTTCGATCGTGGAGACCTCCCGCCCCTCGGCCATGGCGGCAAAGGTCAGGCACGACAGCTGGCGCCGCCCGTCGACGAGCACAGTGCAGGCGCCGCACTGTCCGTGATCGCAGCCCTTCTTGGCGCCGGTGAGGCCCATATGGTCGCGGAGCGCGTCGAGCAGGCTGCTCCGCACGTCGACGGCGACGCGGTACTCGCGGCCATTGACCTTCAGGGTCAGGCTGGCCGGCGCACGCGCATCCCTGGGCGCGACCTGTGCGGCCGCCGGCTCGCCGGCCAGGGTCGCCAACGGAATGGCCGCCGTCGAGGCGCCGGCACCGAGGAAGTT
>CAZZLX010000078.1:0-10798 GCA_964655235.1 uncultured Rhizobium sp. | reverse complement strand
TAGCGCATGAGGATGGCGTTGACCGGGCAGTTGCGGGCGCAGACCGTGCAGCCGATGCACTTGGCCGCGTTGATCTCGTAGTGGATGAGGGCCACGCACTTCTTCGCGGGGCACTTCTTGTCCACGATGTGGGCGATGTACTCGTCCCGGAAGTGGCGCAGGCTGGAGAGGATCGGATTCGGCGCGGCCCGACCGAGACCGCAGAGGCTCGTGCGCTGGCAGAGGCGGGAGAGGCGCTCGAGCTTGTCGAGCATCTCGTTCGACTTCTTCGGGTCGAACTCGGTGTACTGGCGCGCGAACTTCTCGTGATACCAGGGATGCGACGGCCGCGGGCCGAACTGCCAGGGCTCGGACTGTCCGAGATAGACGATGTCGATGATTTCCTGGCGGTTGATCGCGTGGGAGAGCGCGATGCGGAAATCCTTGTTGGCGAAAATCGCCCGAAGCGCCGGATCCTTGTGGGTGACGTTCGGGTAGATCGACATCTGCTGGCTGTTGGCGTTGATCGTCTCGAACAGGCGGTAGTTGCCGCGCTGCGCCGACTGCGCCACCGTCGGCTTGTTCTGGAGCGTGTCGATGTGACGCTCCTGGATGTCGATCTTGCCGGAGACGATGTCCAGCATCAGGGACTCGACGTCCTGCGCGATGCTGAAAGTGATGCCGTCGACGTAGGGCAGCTGGTTGCCCTCGGTGTCGACCTGCCAGAAATAAGGGTTGCGCTTCATCACCACGCGGGTCGCGCCGCCGGTGTAGGGCTCGGCGATCACCCACGGATCGAGCGTCGGCTTCTCGGCATTACCCCAGCGCGACGGGATCTCGATGTCGCCGCAGCGCAGCCGGAACAGCGAGCCCCAGTCGGGCACATTGGCGGCCTTGGCGAGGTCGGCGACGTTGTTCGCGTATTTCGGATGGAACTTCGAGCAGTAGTGCTTCGGAAACAGCGTCGGGTGCTGGCCGAGGGGCGTCGCCACCTGCTGCAGGAACATCCCGTAGGGGCCGTCGAAGGTGAACTTGACGGTGACGTCGTCGACCTTCGTCACCTTGCACATCTTGCCGTTGATCGTCCAAAGCGCCGGCGGCGACTTGTAGAGCTCGGTGTTGGCGAGACAGTCCTCGAACACGAAGACGATGTCGTCGGCGGTGAACGGATGGCCGTCCGACCACTTCATGCCCGGGCGCAGATGGAAAGTGAACTCGTTGTTGCCGGCGTTCACCTCCCACTTGTGGGCGACGCCCGGCAGAACGTCGGTGAATTCCATGTTCCAGCGGGTCAGGCCCTGGTTGCCGACCATGCGCAGGATGCCGTTGTGGTCGGCGGAGCCGCGGAGACCGCGGCGGATCTGGCCGCCGTAGCGGCCGACACGCTCGACCGGCTGCACCACCAGCGGGATCTTCGGCAGGCGCTCGGCGAGCGGCGGCAGCTTCTTGTCGGCGACCGCGGTGACGAACTCGGGCGCTTCCTTGGCCGCGCCCTGAGCGAGGGCGCTCCACGACACCAGGCTGGTCGCGGCGAGACCGCCGGCGCCGGCCATCAGTTGGCGGCGGGTCAGCTTCAGGCCGCCGCCAGGATAATTACGCTTACGTGCCATGGTTTCCTCCGTTTCGCTGCGCCGTTTGAGCGCTCGTTTAAAGCCAGAATGAAGGCTGCTCAGGCGATCTGTCAAACCGCCCGTCTTCCGGGATCCAAAGTCTGCAACAGGGCAGCGATGTAGCCGTAGCAGTAGGCGAAAGCGACGCCTTGCGGATCCTTGCCGTCGATGATCGGCACGTGGTCCGGCATGATCATGTATTTGTATCCTGCGTCCCGGTAGAGGCGCAGCGCCGCCGGCATGTCCATGTCGCCTTCGTCGGGGAAGGTCTCCATGAAGTCGAGCTTGCGGCCGCGGATGTTGCGGAAATGCACGTTGAAGATCTTGCCGCGGCTGCCGAACCACTCGATCACCGATCCCACTTCCTTCGCCGGATCGTCCAGCATCTCGCCGACCGTTCCCTGGCAAAAGTTGAGGCCGTGATACGGGCTCTCCTCGGTCTGGACGAAGCGCTTGAGCCCCTCGACCGTGCCGAGCACGCGCGTCACCCCTTTCCAGCCCGGCGGCGTGTAAGGATCGTGCGGATGGCAGGCGAGCCTGACCTTGTTCGACGTGGCAACCGGCACCACGCGCTTAAGGAAGTATTCGATCCGCGCCCAGTTCTCTTCCGGGTCGACGACGCCGGCGATGCCCGGCTTCGCATCCTGGTCTGCCTCGTGCCAGCGGAAGGACTCGTTGCGCGAACCGCCGCGGCCGATCGAATGCTTCGTGCGCGGGATGCCGATGATGTTGAGGTTGTACTTGGCGGCCGGGATGCCGGCCTTGGCCAGGCGCTCGATCAGCGCGCAGATGGAATCTAGCTGCCGATCGCGGTCGGGGCCGGCGGTCAGGACGTCCGGGCTCTCCTGCTCCTCGATCGGACGCGAGTTCATCGGCAGCTGCAACATGTCGAGGACGAGGCCGAAGCTCTCGACCTTCTCGCGGTGGCGATTGAGGACGTCGAGCGACCAGTGATGCGGATTGCCGTCGGGATCGGCGCAGACATGGCGCACGCCGAGCTGCGCCCAGACGCGATAGTCGCCGTCGTCGCGGGCCTTTACCTGGGTCCCGAGATACACCGCCCCTCCCAGCCGCATGACGCTTCTTAGTTGCTTGTAGGATAACCGGACAGGCAGTCCGGCGGCAGCCCCCGACTTTCGGACGGGGTTGACCGGAACTGCACAAAAAACAGGCTACGATCCGCGCGGAGGAGGAGATCGACATGGAAGTTGAAGCGCTGGTTTTCGACGTCTTCGGCACCTGCGTCGACTGGCGCGGCAGCGTCATCCGCGAGGCCGGGCGCTGGAGCCGCGACCTCGGCCGGACGATCGACGGCGAAGGCCTCGCCGACGCCTGGCGTGCCGCCTACGGGCCATCGATGGAGGAAGTCAGATCGGGCCGCCGCCCCTTCACGTATCTGGATACGCTCCATCGCGAGACCCTGGACCGCATCGCTCGGAACTTCGGCCTGGGCGGCCTGGACGAGACGAGGCTGGCCCATATCAATCGGGTCTGGCACCGGCTCGACCCGTGGCCGGATACCGTGCCGGGCCTGCGTCGGCTCCGGGCGAAATTCCTGCTCGCCCCGCTCTCAAACGGCGGCGTCGGCCTGCTGACGCGAATGGCGAAGCGCGCCGGCTTGCCCTGGGACCTGATCCTCTCGGGCGAACTGTTCGAAGGCTACAAGCCGGAGCCCAAGGTCTATCTCGGCGCGGCGCGCCTTCTCGACCTCCCTCCCGAGCGCGTGATGATGGTCGCCGCCCACAACGGCGACCTGGAAGCCGCCGCCGCGCTCGGCCTCAGGACCGCCTTCGTATTGCGCCCGACCGAGTACGGTCTTGCACAAAAGACTGATCTCGCACCGTCGCGGGCGTGGGATCATTCGGTCGACAGCATGGAAGCGCTGGCCGACGCTCTCGGCTGCCCTTGAGGGAAATGCGGATGCGCAGCTACGCCTTCGTCACCGTCGACGTCTTCACGGACCGCCGCTTCGGCGGCAACCAGCTGGCGGTGTTCCCCGACGCGCGCGGGCTCTCCGACGCGGAGATGCAGTCGCTCGCCGCCGAGTTCAACTTGAGCGAAACCACCTTCGTGCTGCCGGCGGACGATCCGGCGCATACCGCGCGCGTGCGCATCTTCAACCGCACGCACGAGATGCCATTCGCCGGCCACCCTAATGTCGGTACCGGTTACTTGCTCGCCGAACAGGGGCGCGACAAGGACGGCGTCCTGCTGTTCGAAGAGATGGCTGGCCTGGTCGAGGTGAAGATCGAGCGCAACGCGGCCGGTAAGACCACCGGCGCCACCATCGCCGCGCCGCAGCCGCTGTCCTTGGGCATCGAGCTTTCGGCAGCGGAGATTTCTGAAGCCTCCGGCATCGGCCACGCCGATGTCCTGGTCGCGGCCCACAAGCCGGTCGTGGCCTCGGTCGGCGTTTCGTTCGTGCTGGCGGAGGTCACCGGATCGGCACTGGCGAAGGCGACACCGGATCTCGGCGCCTTCAGGCGCGTGTGCTCGTCCCATCGCGAGATGAACGGCCGCTTCTCGCTGTTTCTCTATGCGCGAGACGGCAATCGACTTCGGGCCCGGATGTTCGCGCCGATTGCCGGCACCTGGGAAGACCCGGCGACCGGCAGCGCCAGCGCGCCGCTGGGCGCGCTGCTCCTGTCCTTCACGAAGGAAGAGAGCCGCAGCTACGACATCGTCCAGGGCGTCGAGATGGGCCGCCCAAGCCTGCTCCGCGTCGTTGCCCGCCGTACAACCGACGGCATCCGCGCCACGGTCGGCGGCGGGTGCGTGCCGGTGCTGAAGGGAGAAGCCCAGGTCTAAAGTGCGAACGGCGCCAGCGCGCGTGTCACCGCCTGGTCGACCAGATCGCCGATCGTCTTCGGCTGCAGGTGAAAGTCGGGCACCGGCGGCATCACCGTGGCGCCGTAGCGGACCGCCCGCTCCATCAGTTCGATGTGCCCGAGATGCAGGGGCGTCTCGCGCAGCAGCAGCACCAGCTTGCGCTTGTCCTTGAGGCAGACATCGGCGGCACGGACGACGAGGTTGTCGTTGTAGGAGTTGGCGATGCCGCTCATCGTCTTGATCGAGCACGGCGCCACCAGCATGCCGGATGTCCGGAACGACCCGCTCGCCATCGAGGCGCCGATATCCTCGAAAGCGTGCACGACCGACGCCAGTCCGCGCACTTTGGGCGCCGAATAGTCCGTCTCTTCTTTTATCGTCCTGAGCGCCGAGGGAGAGAGGATCAGGTGGGTCTCGACGCCTTCCTCCTGCAGCCGCTCCAGCGCCCGGATGCCGAAGATCGCCCCGGACGCGCCGGTGATCGCGACGATCAGGCGCCTCGGCGAGGATTTCAGGACGGTCTTTCCCTGCACGGGCCCAAATGACCCAAGGGCGTCATTCGGCGCAATGGGGATTCTGACATCACAGATTCCATAATTGACATTTTATGAGCACCATACTGGAATTCAGGCCCACCTCGCCCTCTACGGCCCTGAATGCTCGATATCGCGCGCACGCTTCCTGCCGACGGAGACACCCGTCAGAGCGACATCGCCTTCGAGATGATGAAGGCGGATATCGTCGCCTGCCGCCTGCCGCCGGGCGCGAACGTGTCGGAGGGCGACCTCGCCGAACGCTATCAGCTGGGCAAGGCACCGATCCGGATGGCGCTCGCCCGGCTCGCCGACCGCGACTGGCTGCGCGCTCTACCCCGTCGGGGCTACGTGGTGAAGCCGGTTGCCATGCGCGACGTGACGGAGGTTCTCGATCTGCGTCTCATCGTCGAGCCCGCCGCGGCGCGAGCCGCCGCCGGCCGTGTCGAGGTCAGCCGGCTCGAGCACTTGGATGCGGTCTGCCGCGCCGGCTTCGTTGCGGGCGAGGCCGCGAGCGAGGCCACCTATCTGCAGGCGCATCGCCAGTTCCATTTCGCGATCGTGCTGGCATCCGGCAATCGCCGCCTGGGCCGCAGCTTCGAGCCGCTCTGGGACGAGACCGAGCGCGTGCTGCATCACACAGGTCTGCTCCGCCGCAACCCGGAAGCACTTCGCCACGACCACAAGCCGCTGATCGACGCGCTCCGCGCCGCTGACGGTGCGGCTTGCGACGCGGAGATGCGCGAGGAGATCCAGCAACTCTCGCGCACGATCATGGAGATCGCGCTCCAGACCGCGGTCCTGGTGGCGCCGCCAGCCGCTGAGATGGATTTTTCCGAGTATCACCGCGACCGACATCCTTGACCTCTCGCGGCTTGCGCATCGCAAACAACTCTCCTCAACGAAGCCGATAGACTGCCGCCCAACCGAGAGAAACCAACCTAAGGAGGCTCAACGATGAACCGATGGTCGATGTGGTTCGGAACCGCCGCGCTCGCGACGGTGCTCGCTGCCGGACAAGCTTATGCCGCCAAGGATCTGCTGGTGATCGATCTCGCCAGCGAGCCTGCCTCGCTCGATCCGCATGTCCAATGGAACCCGGACAGCTACTGGGTCTACCGCAACATCTTCGACAACGTCGTCACCCGCGACGACGCCGGCAAGATCGGCCCGCAGATCGCGACCTCGTGGAAGGCGATAAACGACACCACGATCGAGTTCACGCTGCGCGGCGACGTCAAGTTCCACGACGGCACGTCGATGACCGCCGACGACGTGGCGTTCACGGTCAAGCGCATCACCGATCCGGCCTTCAAGAGCCCCCAGCTCGACCAGTTCAACAAGATCGTCGCGACCGAGGTCGTCAACCCGACGACGATCCGATTCAGGACCGACAGCGTGTACCCGGTGCTGATGGCGCAGCTGACCAAGCTCTCGATCGTGCCGAAGGCGCATGTCGAGAAGGTCGGCAACGAAGCCTTCAACGCCGGCCCGGTCAGCAGCGGCGCCTACAAGTTCGGCTCGCAGCAGCGCGGCGTTAAGACCACGCTCACCCGCAACGACGCCTATTGGGGCCAGAAAGGCCAGTTCCCGGCGGCCGAGTTCCGGCCGGTGCCGGATGCGGCGACCCGCATGGCGGATCTTCGCTCGGGAAAGGCCGACATCATCGTCACGATCAACGCCGACCATGCCAAGGAGCTGAAGGCCGACGCCAACACCAAGGTGTTGAGCGTGCTCAGCGAGCGCGTCGCCTATTTCATGCTGAACTCGCTGACCGGCCCGACCTCCGATCTCCGCGTCCGCCAGGCGATCTCGCACGCGATCGACCGCCAGAGCATCATCGACGGGCTCATGGGCGGCTACGACAAGCCGGTCGCGACCATGCTGTCGCCGGTCCATGTCGGCTACTCCGACGGCTTCAAGGGACCGGTCTACGATCCGAACAAGGCGAAGGAGCTGCTCAAGCAGGTCGGCGCCCCGGCGCAGGGCACCTTCACGCTCTTCACCTCGCCGGTATTCGACCAGCGCATCGTCGTCGCCATCCAGCAGATGCTGCGCGACGTCGGCCTCAAGGTCGAGATCACCTCCAGCGACTTCGCCAACTGGCTGAAGCGCGCCCAGTCGTCGCCGCAGGAATTCGGCGAGGTCACCTTCAGCCGCTGGTCCTGCGGCTGCCAGGACGCCGACGGCATCCTCTACCCGCTCTATCACTCGAAGAGCCAATGGGCGAAGTCGAACAACCCGGCGATGGACGCCGAGCTCGACGCCGGCCGCGCGACCCTCGACGAGGCCAAGCGGATCGCCCACTACAAGAAGGCGAATGAGCTGGCCGAGACGACGGTGCCGCTGGTCCCCCTCTACCAGGCGGCCATCCTCTACGGCGCCCGCAAGGAGCTGAAGTGGACGCCGACGCCGAACGAAAGCTTCTTCATCAACCGTATCGGCTGGGACGGCTAGTCGGCCGTCATCGAGTCCGTCACTCCACCCTCCCTGCCCTCTCCCATCAAGGGGGAGGGTTAGGGTGGGCACGATGAAGCGCTCCAATCCTTCATATGAGTACCTGACATGACCGCCATGAGCTGGGGCGACGAGTTCGCAGGCAAGCGCGTCGTCGTCACCGGCGCCTGCGGCATCTACGGTCGCTGGATCGCCAAGGCCTTCGACGCGGTCGGCGCGAAGCTGTGCCTTTCCGACGTGAAGGGAGACGATCTCGCCAAACTCGCGGCCGAGCTGAACCTCGCAGGCAGAGGCGGCCTCACCCACAGGACCGACCTGACCGATGCCGCTTCGATCGACGACCTGGTCGCGAGCGTCGCCAAGGCCTGGGGCGCCGCGGACATCGTCGTCAACAACGCCGGCATCTATCCGAGCGGCTTCCTTCTCGACATCGACGTGAAGGAATGGGACCGCATCATCGGCGTGAACCTGCGCGCTCCCTTCCTGGTCTCGCGCGGTTTCGCCAAGCTGATGATCCAGCACAAGGTCAAAGGCAGCATCGTCGACGTCTCCTCGGGCGCGTCCCGCAAGATGCGGCGCACCGTGGCGCCTTATTGCCTTTCCAAGACCGCGCTCGACCGGCTCAACAAGGGCTTCGCGATCGAGCTCGCCGAGTTCGGCATCCGCGTCAACATCGTCGAGCCCGGCTTCGCGCCAGGATCGACCGCTAGCCCTCTCACGCCGGCCCATGTCGAGGCGACGCTGGCGCAGATCCCGCTCGGCCGCGCCACCTTGCCGAACGAGGCGCCCGACGCGGTCCTGTTCCTCTGCTCGAGCAAGGCCGCCTATATCACCGGCACCACGCTTACCGTCGACGGCGGCAATTCGATCGGCAGCCTCGCCGTCCACCAGGACAAGAAGCACCCCGGGTGACGGCGTCGTCCAAGCGCGCCGTCACTTCCGAAAAGGGCGTCGTCGCCGCCCAGCATCCCGCGGCGGCGGAGGCCGGGATCCGCATGCTGGTCGCCGGCGGAAACGCCGTCGATGCGGCGATCGCGGCGACGCTCGCGGTCGGCATCGCCGAACCCTGGCTCAGCGGGCTCGGCGGCGGCGGGCTGATGCTGGTCAGGCTCGCCTCCGAGGGAAAGACTCACGGCATCGACTTCTCGATGGTCTCGCCGCGCCGGTTGGATGTCACCCGGTATCCACTCGCGACCGGCACGGATGCGGGTCTCTTCCAATGGCCGCGGGTCGAAGGCGATCGCAACGTATCGGGGCCGGAGTCGATCTGCGTTCCCGGTACCATCGCCGGACTCGGCCTCGCCGCCGAGCGGTTTGGACGCGTTTCGTGGCGCGCCCTGATCCAGCCGGCGATCGAACTCGCCGAAGCCGGCCTTCCCGTCGACTGGTTCACGCGGCTGACCATCGGCGTCGAGACCGGCCTCGACGTCAACCCGGCGACGCGAAACGTCTTCCTGCCGGACGGCAAGCCGCCGGAAGCCGACGCGGGGCATCGCCTGGTCAATCCGGCGCTGACGGCGACGCTCCGGCGTCTCGCCGCCGCCGGACCGCGCGACTTCTACGAGGGTGAGATCGCACGCCGGATGGTCGACGATCTTGCCGCCCATGGCAGCGTGCTCGACCACGACGATCTCAAGTCGTATCGGGCAAGCATCGTCGAACCGGCATCGATCGACTACCGCGGAACGAGGATCGAGTCGATGCCGGGCCTGACCGGAGGACCGACCTACCTCGCCGCGATGAAATCCTTATCGAGCGATATCGCGGCCGGGGTGTCGCCGTCGCCGGAGACCTTCTCCGCCTATGCGCGCGCGCTCGCCGCCGCGACCGCGGACCGGCTCGCCACGCACGGGCATGCCGGGCTCACGTACGATCCGGGCTGCACCTCCCACGTCAGCGTCATCGATGCCGACGGCAACATGGCATCGCTTACCAACACGCTGCTGGCCCGCTTCGGCTCGAAGCTGACCCTGCCCGCGACCGGGCTGATCATGAACAACGGCATGATGTGGTTCGACCCCAGGCCCGGCACGCCGAACGCGATCGCGGCCGGCAAACGCCCGCTCGCCAACATGTGCCCGCTGCTGGGAACGCGCGGAACCGTGCCTTCCTTCGTCATGGGCGCCGCCGGCGGCCGCCAGATCGTGCCGGCGCTGGTGCAGCTGACCTCCTTCCTCTTCGACTTCGGAGTGTCGGTCGAGGACGCGATCAGGATGCCGCGCCTCGACGCTAGCACGTCCACCATGATCTGCGACGAACGCATGGCGCCCGCGCATGTCGCCGCGATTGCGCGCTCGTTCCCGGTCTCGCGGGTCGCCGATACGGTGTATCCAGTGCAGTTCGGCGTGCCGAACGTCGTCATGCGTAAGGACGGCCTCAACAAAGGCATGGCCCACACGACAACGCCGTGGCCGGTGGCGCTAGCCGAAAGCTAGCCGAGCTCCTTCGTCAGCTCTTCGAGCATGTGGAACGCGGTGTTGGCCGCCGGCACGCCGCAATAGATTGCCTGCTGCAGCACGATCTCCTTGAGGTCGTCGGCCGAGAATCCGCCTTCGACAAGCGCCGCCCGCGCATGCATGCGGAACTCGTCCCAGCGCGACAGCGCCAGCAGCGTGCCGATCACCAGGATGCGTCGGGTGCGGATGTCGAGACCGGGGCGCGTCCATATCTCGCCCCAGGCGTAGCGCGTGATCAGGTCCTGGAAATCGCGCGTGAGGTCGCTGACCTTGGCGATCGAGCGGTCGACATGCGTCTCGCCCAGCACCTTGCGGCGGACCTTCATACCGGCGGCATGCCGCTCCTTCTCATCCATTCCCGTCCTCACTCGCCAGAACGCGCTGGACGAACTCCGCCGACGATCCCAGATAGGCCTCCGGCATCATCAGAACCTCGATCTCGTCCGAGCTCAGCGAGCGCGAGATCTGCGGATCCTCGGCGAGCACGGCGCCGAGCGGTCGCCTCTCGGAGACGGACTTCCGGCACGCTGCCTCCACCAATTCATGCGCCTTGGCCTTGCCGAGCCGGCTGCCGAGCGTCGCCGAGACGGCTTCGGCCAGCACCAGGCCGCCCGTGACCTCGATGTTGGCGCGCATGCGCGCCACGTCGACGACGAGGCCGTCGAGCGCATCGGCGATCGACCGGGCGGCGCCGCCCGCGACGCGTACCAGCTCCGGCAAGGTGTCCCACTCCGCCTGCCATCCGCCGAGTCCGCGCTCGTGCTCCTGGCCCATCGCGGCGAGCAGCGTCGCGACCAGCCCCGGCGCGCGGGTCGCCGAAGCCAGGGCCACGGAGGCCGAGACCGGGTTGCGCTTGTGGGGCATCGTCGAGGACCCGCCGCGTCCCGCCGCCGGGGCTTCAAAGGCCTCGCCGATCTCGGTCTGTCCCATCAAC
>CAZZLX010000077.1:0-10802 GCA_964655235.1 uncultured Rhizobium sp. | reverse complement strand
CCCCGGCCCGCTGCCGAGCGAGTAGGGTCGGGCGCATGAAAACCGCTGCCGCCGAAATCCTTCGCGAATACGGGCCGTTCCCGAATGTCGACGACGTCGCCGGCGTGACGTTCGACGGAAGCCACGTCTGGTTCGCCTCGGGCGACAAGATCAACGCGCTCGACCCGGAGAGCGGCAAGGTGGACCGCTCCATCGACGTCGCCGCCCATGCCGGAACCGCCTTCGACGGCCGGCACCTGTTCCAGATCGCCGAGGAGCGCATCCAGAAGATCGATCCGAAGAGCGGGCGCGTGCTGGCGACGATCCCGACGCCCGAAGGCGGCGCTTCGGGCATGGCCTGGGCTGAAGGAACGCTCTGGGTGGGGCAGTACCGGGCGCGAAAGATCCACCAGGTCGATCCCGAGACCGGATCGATCCTGCGCACCATCGACTCCGACCGCTTCGTCACCGGCGTCACCTGGGTCGACGGCGAGCTCTGGCACGGCACCTGGGAAGGCGACGACAGCGACGTGAGGCGGATCGACTCGAAAACGGGCGAGGTTCTGGAGCGGCTCGAGATGCCGCCCGGCGTCAACGTGTCGGGTCTCGAGTCCGACGGTGCCGCTCGGTTCTTCTGTGGCGGCGCCAAGAGCGGAAAGGTGCGCGCCGTCCGCCGGCCCGCCCGACCGGCGGCGCGGAAGTAGAACGCTACTCGCGTCCGGACCCGGGCGCGCCGGTTGCCCAGATCACGCTCAAGAACAGGGCCTTCGCGCGCGGCAGGACGAACGCGACCAGGGCGAGGGCGAGCACGGGCCAGAGCATCATCGATATCCACGTCGGCCACGACGAGCGGGATTCCACCGCGAGAACGATCGGCACGACGATATGGCCGACCACCAGGATCGTGAGCCAGGGGGCGGCATCGTCCGAGCGCAGATGCCCGTACGGCTCGCGGCAGACGGCGCAATGGTCGACCTGCTTCAGGTACGAGGCGAACAGCTTGCCCCGGCCGCAGTTCGGACATTTTCCGAGCAGCGCGCGCCGGACCGCGTCTCCAACTTTCGGTCGGCTCGGCCGCAGCTGCTCGATCATCGCGATCCGGCCTCTCGCATGAGCTTCTCTCTATTGAGCTGCAGCCATTGCAGCGAGAGCAGCGTGATCGCGTTGTCGATCTCGCCGCGCCGCATGCGGGCGAAGGCGTCCTCGGTCTCCATCACGACGATGCGGATGTCCTCATGCTCGGCGGCGACGCCCGCAAGCCCGCCGGCGCCGGCGAGGTCGACCAGCGCCGCATAGAGCCACACGGTTTCGGTGGCGCCGCCCGGGCTCGGCATGAAGGTATAGAGCGGGATCAGCGATTGCGCGGCGAGGCCCGCCTCCTCGGCGAGCTCGCGCCGCGCGACGGTCTCCGGATCGTGTCCTTCGGGGACGATCCCGGCCGGGACCTCCAGCGTCCAGTGGGACGGCCGCCCGGCGAGCGCTGCGGCCAGCCGGAACTGCTCGACGAGGAGAAGGCGGTCGAGCTTCGGATCATAAGGGAAGACCCCGGCGGCATGGCCGCGCACGAAGATCTCGCGCTCGATCTCGGGCGTCCAGTCGCCGGCGTAGCGCTTGTGGCGAAGGCGGTAGCGGTCGACGCGGAAGAAGCCCTGGAAGGGCGTGTCGACCGCGCGAATCTCGTAGTCGTCGGAGCTCATTGGGGGGCGCTCATTGCGCCTTGCGGATGAAGTGGCGGAGGTTGGGGCCGGCGATCCGGTAGAACACCTTGTCGGCGCGCTGATGAGGTCCGAGGCTGTCGTAGAAGCGCCGCGAGCGGTCGTTCCACGGATCGGCGGTCCAGTCGATCTGGCCGACGCCGCGCTGCTCGGCGAGGAAGCCCAGGTACTCCATCATCTGCCGACCGATGCCCTCTCCCCGCCAGCGCTCCGAAACGTATAGATCCTGGATGAAGAAGCTGTCCTGACAGAGGGCGGCCGAATAGACCTGGAAGAAGATCAGGAGGCCGACGGCGACGCCGTCGCGTTCGGCCAGCAGGACTTCCAGCCGCCCGTCCTTGAGGCCCTGCTCCTTGATCGCTTCCGCCATCGCCCAGCGCGAGTAGGGCGGGGGGATGCCGTAGAAGGCGAGCAGCTCTCGGCAGAGATGCGCGATCGTGTCGGCGTCGTCGGCCGTTGCCAGGCGAAGGCTCGCCATCATCATGGGCCAACATCGGGGCTAAGCCCAAGTCCGGTCAAGTGCCAGCGCTGCGTCATGGGCGCTGGACCGCGCCACCGCCCGCTGGCAGGGTCGGGCCATGGCGCTGCTGCATCTCTTCCGCCATGCGAAGGCGGGCCGGGACGACCCTCGCCTCGACGACCATGACCGCCCGCTGGCGCCGCGCGGCCGGAAGGCGGCGCCGATGATGGCGCGCTGGATGGCCGAGAACGAGGTGACGCCCGACCTGGTCCTGGTCTCGACCGCCAAGCGTACCCGCGAGACCTGGTCCCTGATGAAGCCGGCGCTTCGGCCGGCGCCGGAGGTCGGTTTCGAGGACGGTCTCTACCTCGCATCCGCCGACGAGCTGCTCGACCGGGTCCGGCGGCTCGGCGAAGAGCGCCGCGAGGTCATGCTGGTCGGCCACAACCCGGGCCTGCACGAGCTCGCGGTTCAACTGGCCGCCGGGCACGGGATCGAGTACGGCCGCCTCGCCGAGAAATTCCCGACCGCGGCTCTCTGCACGATCGACTTCGGCCGCAAGCCGTGGCGGCGGCTGGAGGCGAAATCGGGGCGGCTGGTCCGCTTCGTCAGGCCCGCGGACATCCACGAGGATTAATAAATCCGTCACTTTTTTGTCGTTGACCCACCCGAGTCGCGGCCGGCTTAATTCCCGCGCATGTCCCCTCCCTCCCGCCGCCCGATAGTCCCGGCTCCCGCCGGCTCCCCGGCGGGACGCGAGGTGGAGCTCAAGCTCGCGCTGGACCCCGCCGATCTCCCGCGGCTCAAGCAGCATCCGTTGCTGCGTGCCGCCCGGCCGTCGACCAGCCACCTGAAGGCGACCTATTTCGACACCGCGGATCTCCGCTTAGCCGAGCGAAATCTCACACTTCGGGTCCGCCGGCGGGGCCGCCAGCATATCCAGACGGTCAAATCCGGCTCTCTTAGACAGATCGGTCTGTTTGATCGTGAGGAAATCGAGAGCCCGGTGTCACGATCCAACCCCGATCTTGCCGTCATCGACGATGCGGAGATCCGGCGGGCCGTCGGCGGGGCGCTCAAAGAGCGGTCCCTCGAGCCGATCTTCGGCACCGACGTCCGCCGCACCAAGTGGCGGCTGGGCCATGGCGAGAAGGTCGAGGTGGAGGTCGACCTCGATGTCGGCCGCTTCAAGGTGGGAGAAGCCGAGGCGCCGATCTGCGAGATCGAGCTGGAGCTGAAGCGCGGCCGTCCGAGCGACCTCATCAGCCTCGCCCGCGATCTCGGCCGGACCGTCCCGCTGCGGCTCGATGTGGCGAGCAAGGCGGCGCGTGGTTTCGCCCTCTACCGCGGCGACACCGAGACGGTGAGGTGGGCAGAAGATCCGGACCTTCACGGCGAGGCGACGATCGGGGACGTGGTGCTGGCCGTGCTCCGCGAATGCCTGGCACATGTCGTTGCCAACCAGGCGGCCGTTCTCGAGGGGCGCGATCCCGAAGGCGTTCACCAGATGCGGGTCGGGCTTCGCCGGCTCCGCGCCGCTCTGAGCCTGTTCCGGCATCAGGTCGACGAATCGGCGCGGCAGGACCTGGCGAGCGAGCTTCGCTGGCTCGCAGGAACCCTGGCGTCGGCGCGCGCCTGGGACGTCTTCCTGGAAGAGCTGCTGCCGCCGGCGGCCGAGACCGGCGCCGGAGAGACCGTGCTCCGCGAGATCGAGCGGGCGGCGGGCGCGTTGCGCGAGACGGCGTATGCCGAAGCGAGAGCCGCAATCGGCTCCAGCCGCTTCCTCAATCTCATGCTGTCGACGCGTCTCTGGCTGGCGGAGCCGCCCTGGGCGGCGGACATCGACCTCGGCCGCTCCGCACGTGATCTCGCGGCCGAGCTTCTCGACCACCGGCACCGCAAGGCGAGGCGTATCGCCAAGCATGCGGCGACGATGGCGGAGGATGAGATGCACGCGCTCCGCCTGCGCTTGAAGAAGCTCCGCTATGCGGCCGAGTTCTTCGCGCCGCTATTCTCCGAGCGCAAGGTCCGCGCCTACGGCAAGGCGGTGTCGAAGCCGCAGCAGAGCCTCGGCCACCTCAACGACATCGGCACGCTGCAGGGACTCCTGGACCAGCTGGCCGGCCACGTCGATCCCGAAGCCGGCGCCAAGGCGCTCGGCGCCGTCGCGGGATATCACGCCGGCCGCGTCGACGCGTTGCTCGCGGAGGCGCGGACCGATCTCCTCGCCTTCGCCGACGCCCGCCGCTTCTGGAGCTGAAGGCCGCTTCAGGCCCCCATGATCTTGGCGGCGATGTTGAACCCGCCGTCGATGACGAAGCTCTGGCCCGTGGTCCAGCGGCTGGAGTCGCTCGCCAGGAACACAGCGATGCCGGCGAAGTCCTCGGGCACGCCCCAGCGGCCGACCGCGTGGCGGTGCATGGCATCCGCGACGAACTCCGGCGTGTTGATGCGGGCATGGGTCAGCGGCGTGTCGATGTAGCCGGGCACGATCGTGTTGCAGCGGATGCCGTTGCGGCCGAACTCGGTCGCCATCGAGCGCATCAGGGATTCGACGCCGGCCTTGGCCGCGGCGTAGTGCTCGACCAGCGGATTGCCCATGCGGCCGAACTGGCTGCCGGTCACCACGATCGAGCCGCCTTGGCCCTGCTTCAGCATGACCTGCACGGCGGCCCGCACGGTGAAGAAGACGCCGTCCAGGTTGACCTTCATCACCCGGTGCCATTCCTCGGTCGTCATCTCGGCGAAGCTCGTGTGCTTGCCGGTGCGGCCCGAGACGCCGGCGTTGGCGAAGCAGGCATCCAGGCGCCCGAGCTTGTCGGCCGACTCCTTGACGCCGCGATCGCAGGCCTGTTCGTCGGCGACGTTGTGGGTCAGCAGGACGACCTTGCGCCCGTAGCGCTTGAGCGCGGCTTCGGCGGCGCGGTTCTTCTCGGGGTTCTGGCCCCAGATCACGATGTCGGCGCCGGCCTCCGCCATGCCCTCGGCCATGCCGAGCCCGATGCCGCTGTTGCCGCCGGTCACCAGCACCGCCTTGCCGGTCAGATCCAAGCCCCGATAGCCCATGGGAACCTCCTTGCCACCCTGGAAAGCCGCTATACTGCCCCGGGGGCGGGCGTGCGCGCGAGGTTGAGCTAGGTGAACGCGGAACAGGTCTTCGACATCCTTCGCGAGGCCATGCTCGTGACCCTGATCATCTGCGGTCCGCCCATGGCCATCGGCCTCGTGGTCGGCATCGTCATCTCCCTGATCCAGGCGATGACCCAGATCCAGGAAATGACGCTCACCTTCGTGCCGAAGCTGATCGTCCTGTTCGTCACCATGATCATCTTCATGCCCTTCATGCTGGCGACGATCACCAAGTTCACCGAATTCATCTTCGATCAGATCGTCGCCGGCGGTCGCTAGCGATGCCGCTGACGCAGTTCCTGCCCACCGAGATCTTCGTCTACGTGGCGGTCTTCGTCCGCCTCGGTGCCGCCTTCCTGGTGATGCCCGGATTCGGTGAGGCGGTGGTGCCGGCGCGTCTTCGGCTGATGATGGCGATCGCGATCACGCTGGTGATCGTGCCGATCGTACGCCAGACCCTGCCGCCGATGCCGAACGGCCCCGGCGAGCTGATCGCCTTCGTCGCGATCGAGACCGGGGTCGGCTTCTTCATGGGCGCGATCGCACGCCTCCTGGTGACCACGCTCGACCTCGCCGGCACCATCATCTCGATGCAGATCGGCCTTTCGACGGCGACGATCTTCAATCCGGCGCTGCAAACGACGGGCACCCTGACCGGCGTGCTGCTGAGCCTCGGCGGGCTCGTCACGATCCTAGAAACCAATCTCCACCATCTGCTCCTCGAAGGCGTGGTCGACAGCTACACGCTGTTCAGACCGACTGAGCCGATGCCGGTCGGCGACTTTTCCGACACGATGGCGAAGATGATCGGCGCCAGCTTCAAGGTCGGCGTGCAGATCGCGATGCCATTCATCGTGCTCTCGCTGCTCTTCACCTTCGCGCTCGGCCTGATCTCGCGCCTGATGCCGACCTTGCAGATCTTCTTCGTCAGCGTGCCGGCGCAGCTCGCCGGCGGCTTACTCATCATCATCGTCTCGCTCTCGGCGATGATGGGCATGTTCCTCACGTACTTCCACGAGACCCTGTCCGGCCTTCTGGTGCCCAGGTGACGGTGACCGATGTCGGAAGCTGACGACGACGCATCAAAAACGGAGGATCCCAGCGAACGAAAGCTGGGCGAGGCGCGCGGCAAGGGCCAGGTGTGGCAGTCGAAGGAGCTCGGCCACTGGTTCATGTTCTTCGCCATGGTCATGATCCTGGCGTTCATGGGCAACGGCATCGCCCAGGGAGTCAGCAAGGCCGTGGTGCCTTTCTTCGAGAAGGCCGATCAGATCCCGCTCGATGCAGCGAACCTTGGCCGGGTGCTGGTCGACACCTCCTGGGAGGTGCTGAAGACGCTCCTCTTCCCGCTGTTCATCCTGCTGCTGGTGGCGATCTTCCCGACCATGCTGCAGACGGGTTTCCTGTTCACCGCCGAGCCGCTCATACCGAAGCTCGAGAAGCTCAATCCGCTGGAAGGCCTCAAGCGGATGTTCTCGCCCGCGGCCGCGATCGAGACCGGCAAGAACCTAATCAAGCTGGCGATCATCGGGACGATCGTGTTCTGGATCCTGAAGCCGGAGCTGGCGCGGGTCGATCAGCTGGTCGGACTCGACCTCGTCGACGCCATGCTCGAGCTCAAGGACCAGACCGTCCGCCTGCTCGTCGGCGTGCTCGCCATCATGCTGGTGCTCACCGTCGGCGACATCGCGTATCAGCGCTTCACCTACATGAAGAAGATGCGCATGTCGAAGCAGGACGTGAAGGAGGAGTTCAAGCAGTCCGAAGGCGATCCGATGATCAAGATGCGCCTTCGCCAGATCCGCATGGAGCGGTCGCGCCGGCGCATGATGGCCAACGTGCCGAAGGCGACCGTGGTGGTCACCAACCCGACGCACTATGCGGTGGCGCTGCAGTACGAGCCGGACTCCATGCCGGCACCGAAGCTGGTGGCGAAGGGGGCCGACCTCGTCGCCAAGAAGATCCGCGAGCTCGCCGAGGAGCACGACGTGCCGATCGTCGAGAACCCGCCGGTCGCGCGTGCTCTGTTCGGATCGATGGAGATCGACGAGACGATCCCGCCCGAGCACTTTAAGGCGGTGGCCGAAATCATCAGCTTCGTCTTCAAGCTGAAGAAGCGGGCGATCCCGAGGTGAGGCCGCCGCCGACGCCCGGACCGCTCTCGCGCCTGGCGCAGCGGCTCGGTCGTCTGTTCGCCCCGCACCGGCAGGCCGCGGCCGCCTTCGAGGCGGCGGACGAGCCGATGTTCCTGACCGATGCCGGCTTCCACGTGGTCACCGCCAATGCCGCGGCCCGCGCCTTCATCGGCGACAGCGCCGATCCGCTGCCGCCCAGGCTCGACCGCCGCCTGATCGATGGCGGGCCGGTGCTGGCCGCGCTGACCGAGGCGGCGGCGAGCGGGCGCGCGATCCAGGTCGAGGCGGAGCGCGATCCGGCCGCGGGCGATGGCTGGATCGAGATCTCGATCCGTCCTTTCGGCGGTCGCGCCGGCTGGGCGGTGTGGCGGATCGCCGAGGCGACGCGCCAGCGCCGTCTCGCCGACGACCTCATGCTCCAGCAGGCGAAGGGAGCGGAGCTGGCGGCGACGCTCGCCAGCGTCGAGCAGCGCTTCCAGCGCTTCTTCGTCGACCTTCCTGTCGGTTGGGCGATCGTCGACGCCTCGGGCCGCATCGAGGACTGCAACCCGGCGTTCCAGGCGCTGGCCGCGCCGGAGAGCACGGACATCCAGGCGCTCCGCGGCAAGGTCTTCGTACAGCTGCTGCAGGCCGACGACGGTGTCCGGATCTCCGCCCGCCTCGCCGAGGCCTGGAGCGGCGGCGCGGCGAAAGGGCCGGACGAGGTGCGGCTGGCGGGTCCGGGCGAGCGCGTCGCCTCGGTCTATGTCGGGCGCATCGACGGGCCGGGCGGAACGCCGGTCGGCCTCGTCCTCCACCTGCTGGACGTGACCGGGCTCCGCAGCCTCGAGCGCCAGTTCGTGCAGTCGCAGAAGATGCAGGCGATCGGCCAGCTCGCCGGCGGTGTCGCCCACGACTTCAACAACCTGCTGACTGCGATCATCGGCTATTGCGACCTGCTGCTGCAGCGCCACCGGCTCGGCGATCCTTCCTTCCCCGACATCATGCAGATCCGCCAGAACGCCAATCGCGCGGCGAACCTGGTGCGCCAGCTGCTGGCCTTCTCGCGCCAGCAGACGCTGCGTCCGCGCGTGCTCGACCTGACCGACGTGATCGCCGAGCTATCGCATCTGCTCGCGCGCCTGATGGGCGAGCGCATCACCGTGGACGTCGTCCACGCGCGCGACCTCAAGCCCGTCAAGGTCGACCAGGGCCAGTTCGAGCAGGTGGTGATCAATCTCGCGGTCAATGCGCGCGATGCGATGCCGGACGGCGGCACGCTGACGATCCGTACCGCGCACCTGTCGCTAGGGGTGCCCGAGACGCGGGGCCCCGAGACGATTCCGGCCGGCGACTGGGTGACGGTCGAGGTGAGGGACACCGGCAGTGGCATCTCGCCAGAGCACATGGCGCGCGTGTTCGAGCCTTTTTTCACGACCAAGCCGATCGGCGCCGGAACTGGCCTCGGCCTCTCGACCGTCTACGGCATCGTGCGCCAGACCGGTGGCTACGTGTTCCTCGAATCCGAGGTCGGCAAGGGCACCGCCTTCACCATCTGGCTTCCGGCCTATACCGGCCCGACCGAGGAGACCGCGCCCGAGGCCGAGCGGCGCTCGCCCGCCGATCTCACCGGAGCTGCGACCATCCTGCTGGTAGAGGACGAGGATCCGGTCCGCCTGTTCAGTGCGCGCGCGCTCCGCGGCAAGGGCTACAAGGTGGTCGAGATGCGGACCGGTGAGGCGGCGGTCGAGTACTTGGAGTCGGAGGCGCGCGAGCCGATCGATCTGCTGATCACCGACGTGATGATGCCGGGCATAGACGGGCCGACGCTGATCCGCATCGCCCGCGAGCATCGGCCCGGGCTCAAGGTGATCTGCATCTCGGGCTATACCGAGGACGCGCTGCGCCAGCGCATCCCGTCCGACCCGGCGACCCAGTTCCTGCCGAAACCGTTCGGCCTCAAGCAGCTCGCCGAGCTCGTGAAGCAGATGCTCGACGCGCCTGTCGCGGTTGCCTGAGCTGCCGTCGCCTGAGCCGCAGTCGCTTCAGGGTCCGAGCGCAACCTCGGCCTCGATCCGGATCGAGACCATGGTCTCGCCGGGCTCGGCCACCGGCGGCGCGCCTGCCTTGTCGGCGGCCATCGCCATCACCGGCGCACCGAAGGCGCGGGGGATCGGCGGCGACTGCACGTCGCCGAGGCGGATGCGTGTGATCTCGACCTTCGGCAGGTCGAGCGACCTGGCGACCATCGCCGCCGACTCCTTGATCCGGGCGATCGCCTCCGGCACCAGCTCGCGCTCGATCTTGCGGCGGGTCTCCGGCGCCAGCTCGTAGAAGAGGCCGGCGACCAGCAGCCCGTCCTCCTGCAGCTGGCCGACGAGGGTCAGCAGGGTCGCGGATTCGAACGAGGTCAGCATCAGGCTCTGGCTTCCCCACCAGCGCTGGCCGCGCTTGAGGGTCTTGTCCTCGTAGACGAAGTAGCCCTGGGTCTCGGCCTTGACCGCGGCGTTCGACTTCGCGCGCTCCAGCGCGGCCGCCATCTTCTGGTTCACCTGGCTCTGCAGCGCGCGCGGGTCGCTGCCGCCGAGCTCGACGCGGAGCGTGGCGCGGAGACGGTCCTGCACGACCATGCGCTCGGCGGACTCGCCGAGCTGGAGCGCGACCTTGTCCTGCGCCAAGGCCGGCGCGGCGATGAGCAGGGGGGCGAGGAGGGCGAGGACGAACCGGCGCATGTGACCTCCTGAATTCATTTCCGCGAGGCTAGGCCGGCTCTTTGGCATCAATAAGGCCGCCGGTCGCGGCGCGGATAGGGCTGCTCGAGGCCGTCGACCGGCACGTTCCGGCCGTTGATCCAGTGGGCACGGGCTGAGACCAGGAAGCAGATCACGTCGGCGACCTCTTCGAGGTAACCCAGGCGCCCCATCGGGAAGCCGCCCTGCACGTAGTCTTCGTAGCCCTCGGGATCGGACTTCTTGTAGCGGTCCCAGCCGTTGCCCTCGCCCCAGATCGAGCCCGGCGACACGGTGTTGACGCGGATGCCGTGCGGCACGCATTCGAGCGCCCAGCGCTCGGTGTCGAAGATGAGGGCAGCCTTGGCGGCGCCATACTGGCCGGAGCCGACGAGCTGCGGCGTCCAGCCCGAGATCGAGGAGATGTTGACGATTGCCGCACCCGGCCGCTTCGACATCCTCGGGATCGCGTGGCGCATCATGCGGACGGTCTGGAACAGGTTGACCTCGAGCGTCTTTCGCCAGTCCTCGTCGGTCGAGTCCAGCACCTTGATGCCGCCGGAGTTGCCGCCGACGTTGTTGACCAGGATGTCGAAGCCGCCGCCGGCCCAGGCCGTGGCCTCGTCGACGAGGCGCTCGGCGTCCTTTGGCTCGGTCACGTCGGCCTGGATCGTCG
>CAZZLX010000076.1:0-10829 GCA_964655235.1 uncultured Rhizobium sp. | reverse complement strand
AAACACCCGCTCCAGCTCTACTCGCTCGGCACGCCGAACGGCGTGAAGGTCACGATCATGCTCGAGGAGCTGCTCGCCCTCGGCCACAAGGGGGCCGAGTACGACGCCTGGCTGATCAAGATCGGCGAGGGCATGCAGTTCGGCTCGGGCTTCGTCGAGGTGAACCCGAATTCGAAGATCCCGGCGCTGATGGACCGGAGCGGGCCGAAGCCGATCCGCGTCTTCGAGTCCGGCGCGATCCTCGTCTACCTCGCCGAGAAGTTCGGCGCGTACCTTCCGACCGACCCGGCGGCGCACGCCGAGTGCCTGTCGTGGCTGTTCTGGCAGATGGGCTCGGCGCCCTATCTCGGGGGCGGCTTCGGCCACTTCTACGCCTATGCGCCGTCGAAGATCGAATACGCGATCGACCGCTTCGCGATGGAGACCAAGCGGCAACTCGATGTGCTCGACCGCCGGCTCGCCGAGAGCAAGTTCATCGCCGGCCCCGACTACACGATCGCCGACATGGCGATCTTCCCCTGGTATGGCGGCCTGGTGAAGGGCTGGCTCTACAACGCGGCCGAGTTCCTCTCCGTGCAGGACTACAAGCACGTCAACCGCTGGGCCGACATGCTGCTCGAGCGGAAGACGGTGCAGCGCGGCCGCATGGTCAACCGCCTCTCGGGCGAGCCCTCGAGCCAGCTCCACGAGCGCCACGACGCCAGCGACTTCGAGACGAAGACCCAGGACAAGGTCGCGCCGAAGGGCTGAGTCGCCGACATTCCCCTTGACGATCAAGGCGAGCACCGACATTTTCGCGGCGCATGCTCAGGAACCTGACCATTGCTGATCGACTCCGACGCCGAAGCTCGCAAGCGGCGGCTCTTCGGGCTGCGCGTCGATCGGCGTCCGTGCGTGTGGTGACCGCCTCGTCTTAAGGTCCCACCCGCCGGAGCGGCTCTGGCCCGCGTTCCTGAACCCCCGCAGCCCCCGGCTCCGGGGGTTTTCTTTTGCCCGAACCCCAGAGGACATCCCATGAGCATTCGCGTCGGCATTGTCGGCATCAGCGGTTTCGGCGGCGGCGAGGCGATGCGCCTGGTCGCGGGCCACCCTTCCTTCGATCTGGTCTACGCCGCGGGCGAGGGCAGCGCCGGCAGCCGCCTCATCGAGCGCTTCCCCGGCGTGCCGGCGAAGCTCGCCGATATCGTGATCGAGAAGTGGGATCCCGCCGCCCTGCCGAAGCTCGACGTGCTGTTCGCGTCGCTGCCGACGGGCGCCTCGGCCGAGGCGCTGGCGCGGGTGCCGAAGGAGGTGAAGATCGTCGACATCGGCGGCGATCATCGCTACGTCGAGGGCTGGGCCTATGGCCTCGCCGACGTCTGGCCCAGCGAGATCGCGGGCCGCACCCGTGTCGCCAACCCCGGCTGCTATCCGGCGGCGGTGCTGGCCGCGCTGGCGCCGCTCCTGGCCGACAGGCTGATCGAGCCCGGCAACATCATCATCGATGCCAAGACCGGCATCTCCGGTGCCGGCCGCGGCGGCGGCGACAGCAAGTTCGGCTACGCCGAGAGTAACGAGAACCTGGCGCCCTACGGCCTCCTCAAGCACACCCACATGCCGGAGATCGCCAGCACCATCGAGCGCCTGAGCGGCGGCAGCGCCGGCGGACTGGTGTTCACGCCGCACCTGGTACCGATGACCAGAGGCGTGCTCGCCACCATCTACTGCCGCGGCGGCGCCACCACGGCGCGGTGCCTGAACGCGGCGCGGAGATTCTATGAAGGGCGGGCGTTCGTCCGCGTGACCGACAAGCCGCCGCAGACCAAATGGGCGACCGGCTCGAACCTCGCCTTCGTCAGCTATGCGGCCGATCCGGAGCGCAGCCTGGTGATCGCGATGGGCGTCGACAATCTCGGCAAGGGCGCGGCCGGCCAGGCGGTGCAGAACGCGAACCTGATCTGCGGCCTGCCGGAGACCGCGGGGCTGGAGGGCGCCCCTGTGTGGCCGTGAAGGAGGGGCACGTCCAGGCCGTTTCGGTTCGCCCTGCAGGCCTGCAAGGAACATGAGCGGACTCGCGCGAGAACTCTGCGAGGGGATTTTGCTGGGGTCGAGCGAAGAGCGAGGAGAACTCTTTACCTGACCTCAACGCCGGCAAAAATCTCGCGGCCGAGGCCGCAAATAGAAAATTCGCTCGAAGAATTAATTCAGCGGAGTGCCATTTTTACTATGAGCTCTTGTCTTCTAAAATAAAAACACCACATCGCATATGTCGGTAAAAATATTTTCCTGATACACTTAAGGACAAATACCATGAATAATTCAGATCCGAAGAAGACCCCGGCGCCGGACTCGCCGATTCCCGCGGCACAGCCCGAGATCGTGGCTCCGAACCAGAAGCAGCAGGAAGCCGAAGTTCCGGCGGCTCCTCAGCAGCCGAAGCAGCAGGAATAGGTTTCCAGCCGCCGCCTCGGGTGTCGGCGGGCCAGTCGAAACAGCCGGCCCGCCGATGACCGCCCGGGAACTGCCTTGGCAAAGACTTGTCGAGGCCATCAGCGCGGAAGGTACTTGGACCGTGACGGACAACGACGCCTGACCGACAACTGGCGCGGATCGTCACGGTGCCGCGGCACCGCGTAACCAATCCGCAACTGCGCCGCAGAGACAGGCTTGCTCGTTCTACCTCGCAGAGAGTTCGCCCCTGCTGCCCTCAAAGGGATCGGCGTCACATCCCCCAGACAGCACCGCGCGGTACCGGACGAAGCGACCAGACACGATCTTGATCACCGGGCGAGATTCGTTCGCAAGAGAAGTCGACCACAGCGCAGGAGTGACGAGCATGCCGAGTTGGTTCGTGCCGCCGATCGTCATCCCTGGCGGGCTGGCAGTCATCGTTGTGATCTACGCGCTGTACCGCCACTGGGCCGGGTTCTAGGCGATCGCCCGGCCGCCTCGGATCCGTGATCCGTGATCCGTGTCCGTCTCCGGGAGACGCTTTCTTCAGCTGGGGAGCTTCAATGCCCGATCGCACAACGCGCACCACCGCGACCTTCAAGCATCCGTTTTCGCTGCGCAGCCTCGACGGAGTGCAGTCTCCAGGCACCTACGTGATCGAGACCGACGAGGAGCTGATCCTCGGACTCAGTTTCGATGCGTATCGTCGAACCAACACGTACCTCTTCCTTCCCTCGACAGGCGTCGCCGCCACCGCCACGCAGATCGTCAACGTCGATCCCGCTGAGTTGCAGACGGCGCTCGCCGCCGACGCCATGATTGACGAAACGAGCGCACCTGTCGGCCCGTCCCAGCGCTGATCGAGTCTCGTGGCTCTCCGCGCACCTTTCGCTCTCCAGCATACCGCGCTGAACGATTTTCTGTTCGCTCGGCTCGGCGTGGACGAGTCGGGAATGGCGGTGACTGTCGCTTCAGCGATCGCGAGGTCGGGAAAGGATCCATGGCAAGAAGGGGAACGTATCGCGCGCCTTTCCACCAGCGCAGCCATTCACGTGCTTGTGCCGATCGTCGCGGAGTTTTCGGGAGCATCCGAGCCGGAAGACGTACGGGCAACGGCCGCACGCCTTGTACGGCTCTTGCCGGAAAGATCCCTGCCAAGGAGCCGATTCACCGTCTCTTTACGGCGACGGTCGCCGCTCGCGTTTTGGCTTGCATGCATGGTCATTCTGGCCAGCCTGTTGTTCTGGACCATGGAATCCCCGCCAGCCGGGATAGAGCAAAGCCCGGCTGGCTTCTCGTCCCGCAGCAATCGCCGCCGTTCGTCGCAACGCGGGCGTCACGCTAACAGACGGATCGAAGAGGACATGCAATCATGATGGTGCACAACGAAGGCTCCGCCCTCGTTCGGTCGCGCGCGACCTAGGCATCTCGACGGCGATCCGATGCCGAAGACGACCGACCTCGACAAGTTCCGCGGCCACGCGGACCGAAAGGCGACGGAGACCCGTCGGCGCCGCCGCGGCGTCATCGACGACCAGGCCACCTTGCGCGCGCAGCTCGACGAATTGGAGAAGAACCTGTTCGCCGGACCGGCGCGAGGATGGCCCGATGCGGTCGAGAAAGCCCGCTATCTGCTGACGCGGTTCGCCAAGGACGCTGCCGATCCTCGCTTTGGGAGGATGACCGCCGCGGTCCTCGAGGATTTCGAGAGGCTGCTGTCGTCCCAATCCAAGGAATGACCGGCGATGGCTGAAGCAGCCACCCCGATACCATAACACCCGGCCACCGCGATCCTGGCACCCGTAGGATGCACAAGTCGCCGCCGACCCTCCCTGCGGCGCATCGCTGCACCGCAGCAACGCTTTCTCGGCTGGCGATGTTGTGAGAGAGCCGATCCTAATCATCCGTCAGAAACTCCAATGAGATCACTTTCAGACACCCTTGCCCGCCTGAGGCAGGTTCGATCGCCCGTTCCGCCGTCGACGATGCGCGCGCCGGCCCGACTCGTCGCGGTGGAGCATTTCGGCTCCAATCCCGGCGCGCTGAAGGCATGGGCCTATGTGCCCAGGAACCTGGAGCCGGGAAGCCCACTGGTCGTCGTTCTGCACGGCTGCCGACAGACGGCGGCGGACTACGATCACGGCGCCGGATGGTCGCTGATGGCCGATCGCTACCGTTTCGCGGTGCTCTACCCCGAGCAGACGCGCCTGAACAATGCGCACCTCTGCTTCAACTGGTTCGAGCCGGGAGACACCCGCCGCGATGCGGGCGAAGCCTTCTCCATCCGCCAGATGATCGAGCAGCTTGCTGTCGCTCGCGGCATCGACCGACGCCGCATCTTCGTCACCGGCCTTTCGGCCGGCGGCGCCATGGCGATGGCGATGCTCGCCAGCTATCCCGACGTCTTCTCCGGCGGCGCGGTCATCGCCGGCCTTGCATACGGTACTGCGACCACGATTCCCGAGGCGTTCGACCGGATGCGCGGGCATGGAGCGCCCGATCGGACGGCTCTGACGGCCCTGGTGCGGCGCGCGTCGGACTACGAGGGCACCTGGCCAAGGCTCTCCGTCTGGCAAGGGAGCGACGACCCGACGGTCGTTCCCTCCAACGCGGATGTCATCATCGAGCAGTGGACCGCGCTCCACGGGTTGTCGCCGGAACCGTCGGACACGGAGACGATCGATGGGCATCGGCGCCACGTCTGGCACAGTCACCGGGGCGACGACGTCATCGAACTATACCGTGTTGCCGGCATGGGACACGGCGCACCGGTCCACGAGGACGGCATCGACGGAGGCGATTCCAGCGGCCCCTTCATGCTTGCCGCCGGGATTTCCGCAACCCGACGAATAGCGACATTCTGGCGCCTCGCCACTTCCATCGAGGGCAAGAGCGTCAATCATCCGCGCGTCGCGCCGCATCGGCCCGAACACGCTGCTTTCCGGCGACCCGGAATCGCGGCCGTAATCGACAAAGCTCTCCGGTACGCGGGCTTGCGATGATAAGGACCGATTCAGGCGGAACGGCCGGCGCCTAGGCGCGCGACTTCGCTGCGATGATCTCTGGGATCAGGCGGCGCATCTCGCGGGCGTAGGCAGGGCGGCCGAAGACGTCCTTCGCGTAGGCCTGGATGCGCGCGATGTCGCGGGTGAGCGCGGCTTCGTCCATCGCGTGCACGCGGCCGACCGCGGCGGCGATCTCGTCGATCGAGCAGTCCTCGAGATAGGTCCCGAGGCCGTCGGGCAGGTCGATGCCGGTGGTGCGGCTGAGGATCGGGTAGAGCCCCACCGTCATGCAGGTCGCGCAGGCGTTCGACATGCCCTCCGAAGCGCTGGGTGCGACGAAGGCGACCGAGCGGCGTGCAATCCTGACCATCTCCGGCGCGTTGCCGCGCAGATGCCCGTGGAATCGGATGCGCGGGTGATTGAACAGCTCGGCGCCGTAGAGCCTGAGGAAGTCGGGTTCGTCGAGGATCAGGCCGACGACGTTCAGCGTCCAGGCGTCCTGGCGGGCGAACACCTCGAGCACGAGGTCGAGCCCCTTCAAGGCTGCGCCATGGCCGAAATACCAGAGGAACTCGCGCTCGCGCGGCACGGTGTCGGCCGGCCCCTTGGTCAGCGCCATCGGCGAGGCAGTGACGCGGATCGGCGTGATCTTCGCGTGCAGGGAATTGGGGTACGTCGAGAGCGTCTGTGCGTTGCCGATCAGGAGCGCGTGGTCGGTCGCCGCCATGCCATCGATCAGCCCGGCATTGCCGCTGCCACCGCTGCGCTTCGGCACATAGGTGCCGGGACGGCGGGCCAGCATCGCGGCGACGCGCTCCGCCTCGCGGCGGTCGAGGAAGTCCGGCGCCGATCCGGTGAGCAGCGCGATCCGCACCGCGTCGGCGGGCAGCAGGTCGCGGAGCCTCAGGAACTCGCCGTAGCTGCCGAAGACGACCTTGTAAGGCTCGGGATCCGGCGGCGCCGGCCCGCGTTCGTTGATCACGTGCAGGTCGTATCCGAGCTCGAGCAGGATGCGGCAGACCTCGCGCGATTCCCAATGAATGCTCGTGGTCCAGAAATGCTCGTAGTCGTCGTCGAAGACGACGTGCTCGCGCAGGAACGGCACCAGCGCCCAGCCCTTGGCCGAGCGATCGAGCGCGCGGACGATCAGCAGCGGTCCCTGGTTCCGTACCGAGACGCGTCCGATGCCCGGCCACACCAGCACGCTCTCGGCGGCGTTGTAGGCGCGGTAGCGCCTCTCGCTCATCGCGCGAAGAAGGTCGTCGGGGTCCGGCGCGACGTTCGCGGCCGACGTCCAGGCGGCGACCGAGGCCTCGGCGTTCCCCTCCGCGTCGGCCGCCTTCGCCGCCGCGGCGTGCGTCGCGGCGGCAGCGGCGCGCTCGGCCAGCAGCGCTTCGAGCGCGGAGGCCGCTTCCGCCGAGCCGGGCGACACGGCGAGGACCGCGCGCAGCGCATCGGTCGCCGCCGCAAGGTCACCGCCGCGCCGGCGCGCCTCGGCCTGCATGCGATAGCGTTGCGCGATCGCCGCCTGCAGCTTCTGGATCGGCGGCATGTCGCCGATCCAGGGCAGCGCCTGCTGCAGCAGCACGCGCGCCTGGTCGAGCTGGCCGGAGCCCAGGTGATGCTCGATCGCGCCCGCGAAGAGACGCAGGGCCGCCTCCCGCGCCTGGCGCCAGCTCCCCTCGTCGGGCCAGCCGAAGGCGAGCGTGCGGACGGCGTATCCCGCGGCCTGCGCCGCCTGCCCCTTCTGCGCCAGCATGCCGATGGTGCGCGCATCGACGTCGAGCTGCTCGGCGCGCACGCGGCCGAGATAGCCCAGGGACAGCGGCTCGAGCGCGGCCTCGCCGATGCGTGCCATCGCCAGCCGCTTCAGCCGCTCGGTCGCCTCCGCATGCGCGGGGTCGAGCTGCAGCGCGCGTCCGTAGGCGGCAGCGGCCTCGTCGACCGCGCCGGTGCTCTCGCGCGCGAGTCCCAGACGGAAATGGCCCGCCGTCATCTGCGACAGACACTCGCGCGCACTGGCGTGATCCGGATCGAGCGCGAGCGTCTTGCGGTAGCCATCCGCCGCCGCGCCCGGATTGCCCGCCCGCTCCTCGATGCAGCCGATCAGGAAGCGGATCTCGGCGACGTCGGGCCAGACCGATGCCGCGAGATGAAGCGCGCCGGCGGCCTCGTTCAGCCGCTCGGCCTTGAGATGGATCAGCGCCTGCTGGAAGGCCTCGTAGACGCCTAGCCGCACGGCCGGTCAGGCCGCCTGGGGCTTCAGGCCGATGAAGTAGACTTGGTCGCCCGGCGCGGAATGCTGGGTGAAGCCGTGCGTGGTAACGACGCGGAAGAACACGCCCTGGAAGCGCTGCAGGAAGGCGTTGATCATCTTGCGGTCGACCTTCAGCGGATGCGCGGCGTCGTAGACGCGCTCGGCCTCGACGGTCACCTGCTCGTGGTCGTAGTAGCGGTCGTGGAACAGCACCAGGCCGCCCGGCCTGGTCATGTCCCAGATCTTCCGGAAGATCACCGGCACGTTGTAGCAGTGCTCGATGACGTTGAGCATGACGACGAGGTCGTAGGTGTCCTTCGGCTGGAACTGCTCGATCGGCAGCGAGATCAGCTCGGCGACCGGGATCACGTTGCCGTTGGGGGCCTTCAGCGTGCCGTCGCGGAACGCGCAGTGCGGATGCTTGAGATAGCCCTCGGCGAGCGGATCGAGCAGCGACACGCGGTTCATCGTGCACACCTGCCCGATCACGCGCATGTTGGTGAAGGGACCGCAGCCGAGCTCGATCGCGTTCTCGAAGGTGCGCCCCTGCAGCGCCGAGTAGCGGTCGTACATGTAGGCGTGGTCGACGTTGCGGTCCTCGTCCATGTGGGACCGGAGGTCGAGCCAGTGGTGGAGCTCGGCATCCTGCGCCAGCTTCCAGCGATCGACCGAGACCGTGTGGATACCGGCGTCCCGGGTGAGATAGCGGCGGTCGTTGGTCTTCTCGATCAGCGGCTTCGCCGCCTCGCCGGAGATGACCTCGAAGTCGCGGGTGACGTAGGTCCAGTCGATCTCTGCCATGGGCCGGAGTATCGGGGCCGGCACGGGCCCCGTCCAGTCGTTCAGCGCCTGCCGATGATCACCGGGCGCGGCGGCGGCGTGGTGGCGCCGATCACGACCGCGGCCTTGAGCGCGACCTCGGCATGGGCGGCGTCCGATTCGCTGCGCGCGTGGATCATGCAGAAGGGCTGCTTCGGTCCCAGCACCGCGCCCAGGCCGGCCACGTCGGTGAGGCCGACCGCATGGTCGATGCCGTCGGTCGGCAGGCGCCGGCCGCCGCCGAGCGCCAGCACGACGCGGCCGACATCGGCCACGTCCATGTAGGTGACGACGCCCTTGCCGAGGCGCGCGGGCTTAACGACCGGCGCCTTCGGCAGGTATTTCCTCGGCTTCTCGACGAAGTCCTTAGGCCCGCCGAGCAGCGCCACCATGCGGGCGAAATGCTCGGCCGCGGCACCGGAGTCGAGCGCGCGGCGCACCTTCGCCTCGGCACCACGGATTCCGGCAAGCTTCAGCATCTCGACGCAGAGATCCTGCGTCACCTCGTCGAGGCGCGGCTCGCGCTTCGCGGTCGTCAGGTACTCGACCGCCTCCATCACCTCGACCGCGTTGCCGGCGGTCAGGCCAAGCACCTGGTTCATGTCGGTCAGCACCGCGCGCGACTTGAGGCCGGCGCCCTTCGCCGTGCCGACGATCGAGTCGGCGAGCGCCTTGGCCTCTGCCATCGAGGGCAGGAAGGCGCCGGACCCGACCTTCACGTCCATCGCCAGCCCGTCGAGGCCGGCGGCGAGCTTCTTCGACAGGATCGAGGCGGTGATCAGCGGCAGCGACTCCACGGTCGCGGTCACGTCGCGGAGCGCATAGAAGCGGCGGTCGGCCGGCGCGATGTCGTTGGTCTGGCCGATGATGGCGCAGCCGGCCTCGATCACCGTCTTCCGGAACAGGGCCAGGTCCGGCCGGCTCTTGTATCCGGGGATGGCGTCCATCTTGTCGAGCGTGCCGCCGGTATGGCCGAGCGCGCGGCCCGAGAGCATCGGCACGAAGCCGCCGCAGGCGGCGATGATCGGCGCCAGCATCAGGCTCACCTTGTCGCCGACGCCGCCGGTCGAATGCTTGTCGAGCACGGGGCCCGGCACCTTCCAGGAAAGCCGCCTGCCGGAGTCGGCCATCGCCTTGGTGAGCGCCGCGATCTCGGGCTTCTTCATCCCCTGGAAGAAGACCGCCATTGCGAAGGCGGCGATCTGGCCGTCGGAGATCGAGCCGTCGGTCAGGCCCTCGATCATGAAGGCGATCTCGTCTGCGCTCAGCGGATGGCCGTCGCGCTTCTTGCGGATGACTTCCTGGGGGAAGCGGATCGCCATCAGCCGCCGGTTTCCTCGAGGAAGGCCGAGAGCAGCTTCACGAGATTCTTCGCGCCGTTGCGTCCGGCGGCGACGACCTCCTCGTGGTCGAGCGGCGCGTCGGAGAGACCGGCGGCGGCGTTGGTGATGATCGAGAGCCCGGCGCAGCGATAGCCGGCATGGCGCGCGGCGATCACCTCGAGCACCGTCGACATGCCGACCGCGTCGGCGCCGAGTGCGCGGAACGCGCGGATCTCGGCCGGCGTCTCGTAGGACGGACCGGAGACCGCGAGATAGACGCCCTCCTCGACGGTCACATGCGATTTCTTGGATGCCGCTTTCCACGCCTTCCGAAGCTTCGCGTCGTAGGCCTCGGTCATGTCGGGGAAGCGTGGGCCGACGGAGTCGTCGTTGGGGCCGGTCAGCGGGTTGCGTCCCGTGAGGTTGATCTGATCGGCGATCGCCATCAGCGTACCGGGCTTCCAGCCCTCCCTGAGGCCGCCGGCGGCGTTGGTGACGACCAAGGTCTTCGCGCCCATCTTGCGGAGAAGACGCAGCGGCCCGGTCATCGCATCGGCCGAGCCGCCTTCGTAAAGATGGACACGGCCCTGCAGCACCGCGACGGGCACGCCGCCAAGCTTCCCCAGAACAAGCCGCCCGGCATGGCCCGCGATCGAGGGGCGAGGAAATCCGGGCAGATCCTTGTACGGGATCACGACCGCATCCTTGATCGCGTCGGCGACCGGGCCGAGGCCGCTGCCGAGGATCAGCACGGCCTTCGGCTTCAGCTTGGGCGCGCGCGCATGGATCACCTGCGCGGCATCGGCGGCCGGCTCGCCCTGCTTGCCGCCGAGATGGTCGGGCCCGAACGACATCGGCAGCAGGTCGGCGAGCGTCACGGTCTTGCGCACGCCCTTCGCGTCGCAGAGATGGATCTTCGTCGTCAGCGCGGCAAACTCGCGCAGCCGCTGGCGGCAGCCGCCGCAGGGCGTGCAGAGCGCGTCGCCGGTGCCGATC
>CAZZLX010000075.1:0-10883 GCA_964655235.1 uncultured Rhizobium sp. | reverse complement strand
GAAATGATCGAAGATGATGTCGTCGGGCGTGTCCTCGGCTTGGCCGATCTCCTGCAGGATCACCTGTCGCTCGCGATCGAGTTCCTGCGGGTCGAAGACCGAGTGCTGGAGGATGTCGGCGAGGATGTCGACGGCGAGCGGCACGTCGGCGGCGAGCACCTTGCCGTAATAGGCCGTCTGCTCGCGTCCGGTGTAGGCGTTGAGGTATCCTCCGACCGCCTCGATTTCCTCGGCGATGGCGAGCGCCGAGCGGCGCTCGGTGCCCTTGAACGCCATGTGCTCGAGCATGTGGGCCACGCCGTTGACCTGCGCCGGCTCGTGACGCGCGCCGACCCCGATCCAGGCGCCGACCGAGACCGACTCGACCTGGCTCATCGTGTCGGTAGCGACCCGGAGACCGTTCGGAAGCGTGGTGACGCGGACGCTGCTCATCGGCCGATCCTAGCCCCGAACCCGGCCGGCAATGAAGGCCTGGACCGCCTTCACGTCGTTGGGAAGGTCCTGCACGCGCTCCTTGGCCGTCATCATGGCTGCAAGGCGTTCGGGCAGCTTGGGACGGAAGCCGACCGCCTTCTCGACTGCGTCCGGGAACTTGGCCGGATGGGCAGTGGCCAGCGAGACCACCGGCATTCCCGGATCGAGCCGGCTCTTCTCGGCAGCCGCGATGCCGATGGCGCTATGCGTGTCCACGAGTTCGCCGGTCTCGCGATAGACCCGGCGGATCACCTCGAGGGTGCCGGCATCGTCGAGGCGATGGGCCTCGAACAGGCCGCGGATCTGTCCCATTGCCACGCCGTCGAGGGTGAAGCGCCCGTCCTTCCGGAACCGGGTCAGCAGGTCGGCGACGCGCGCGCCGTCCCGCCCCAGCGCCTCGAACAGCATGCGTTCGAAGTTGCTGGAGACCTGGATGTCCATGCTCGGCGACATCGTCGGAAGCACCGGGGCCATCGTCATCTCGGACGTGCCGAGGAAGCGCGTCAGGATGTCGTTCGAGTTGGATCCCAGCACCAGCCGTTCGATCGGGAAACCCATGCGCTTCGCCGCATACGCGGCGAAGACATTGCCGAAGTTGCCGGTCGGCACCGCGAAGGCGATGCGGCGGTCGGGCGCGCCGAGCGCCGCGGATGCCGCCGCGTAGTAGGCGATCTGGACCGCGATCCTCACCCAGTTGATCGAATTGACCGCCGAGAGGGTGTGGCGGTCGCGGAAGGCCTGGTCGTTGAACATGGCCTTCACCATGTCCTGGCAGTCGTCGAAGGTACCTTCGAGCGCTATGCAGTGGACGTTGTCGGCGGCGACCGTCGTCATCTGCCGGCGCTGGACTTCCGAGACGCGGCCTGTCGGGAACAGAATGAAGACGTCGACCGACGTGCGGTCGCGAAGCGCCTCGATCGCGGCCGAGCCGGTATCGCCCGAGGTGGCGCCGACGATGGTGACGCGCTGGTTGCGGGTCGCCAGCACGCGATCGAACAGGCGACCGACGGCCTGAAGCGCGTAGTCCTTGAAGGCGAGCGTCGGGCCGTGAAAGAGCTCGAGCAGCCAATGACGCGGACCGATCTGCTTCAGCGGCGCGACGGCAGGATGTCCGAAGCTCCGATAGGCTTCGGTGAACAGCTTGGCGAGATCGGCCTCGGCGATCGCGCCGCCCGCGTAGGGGGCGACGACCTTGGCCGCCACGTCCGAATAGGCCTTGCCCGAGAGCCCGCGGATCTCGACGGCCGACAGCGCCGGCCAGGCCTCCGGAACATAGAGGCCGCCGTCGCGGGCGAGACCGGCCAGCAGCACATCCTCGAATCCGAGGACCGGCGCCTGGCCGCGGGTCGAGACATAGCGCACTTTAAGAGCTTCCGTCCGATGACTTGGGGCGGGCGACGCTACATTCCCGCCCCGGCCCGGGCAAGGTCTGTCCGAGGTAGACCAACCCATCTACAATCACCGCGCCGATGTCCGACGTCCCTGTCATCCAGCCTCCCAACGATCCGGCCGAGGCGGTCTTCGCCACCGCGATCGCCGGCCGGTGCCATCCCGTCGTCGTCGAGATGATCGACTATTGGCGGCAGATACGCCCCGGCCCGGGACAGCTGCCTGGCCGCCAGCATTTCGACCCGGTCAACATCCCGAAGCTGCTGCCGTTCACGGGCCTGATCGACATCCTGCGCGAGCCAGAGTTGCGCCTGAAGGTCCGACTCGCCGGATCCAGGATCGCCGAGACCCTCGGTCCCGGCCTCGTCGGCCAGTACCTGGACGAGCTGGTGCCGAACTTCGCGGCGACCCTGGTGGCCCAGGACTATTTCCGCGTCGCCACCGACGGCATCCCGGTCTGGTACCGCGGCCGGCAGACCAGCGCCATCGGCAAGGCCTTCCTGCCGGTAGAGCGTCTGTTCCTGCCCCTGGCGACCGACGGCACGACCCCCGACGGGATCATCGGCATGATGATTTTCGGCGCCCAGATCCGTTGAGGGGCGGCGGCTAGCCGAGGTAGCGCGCCTTCAGGTGCGCCTTGAACACTCCGGGATCCAGCGGGCGACCTGTCGCCTTGGTTAGCAGCTCGTCCGTCGAGAGCTTCGAGCCGAGCCCGTGGACGTTGGCCCTGAGCCAGCCCATCAGCGGTGCGAAATCGCCCACGGCGATGCCCGGCAGGATCGACGGATCGGCGCGCTTCGCCGCATCGAACAGCTGCGCCGCGGTCATAGCCCCCAGCGAGTATGTGGGGAAGTAGCCGAAGATCCCCTCGGGCCAGTGGATGTCCTGAAGGCAGCCGCGGCGGTCGTCCGGCGGCGTGATGCCGAGCAGGCGCTTCAGCTCCTCGGCCCAGGCACCCGGCACATCCTCGATCTTGAGGTCGCCGTCGATCAGTCGCTTCTCAAGCCGGTAGCGGAGGATCACATGCGCGGGATACGTAACCTCGTCGGCCTCGACCCGGATGTAGCTGCGGGCGACGCCGGAATAGATCTTCCGGAGGTTCTCGGGCTCCCAGGCGGGGCCGGAGCCGCCGAAGGCTTCCCGCATCAGCGGGGCCGCGAAGGACATGAACTCGGGCCCGCGGCAGACCTGCATCTCGATCAGCAGCGACTGGCTTTCGTGCACGCTCATGCCCCGCGCCTCGCCGACCGGCTGCCAGCGCCAGTCGGCCGGTAGTTGACGCTCGTACATCGCATGCCCGGTCTCGTGCAGCACGCCCATCAGGCTCTGCGTGAAGTCGACGTCGGTGTAGCGCGTGGTGATGCGGACGTCGTCCGGCACGCCGCCGCAGAACGGATGCGCGCTGACGTCGAGCCGTCCATGGTTGAAGTCGAAGCCGATGATGCCCATCAGCTTCTGGCCGAGCGCCTTCTGCTTCTCGATGGGAAACGGACCCTTGGGGCGGATCGCCGGCGGCAGGCTCGCCTGTCGGTTCAGCACGGCCTCCAGGAAGTCGGGAAGGAAGGCGGCATAGTCGTCGAAGATCGCGTCGATCCGGTCGGTGCGACTGCCCGGCTCGTATTCGTCCATCAGCGCCTCGTAGAGCGGCACGCCGAGCGCCGCCGATTTGATCCGCGCCTTCTCTTTGGTCAGGTCCAGCACCTTCTTCAAGTGCGGCATCAGCATCGCCAGATCGGAGGCCGGGCGCGCTTTCCGCCACACCATCTCCGACTCGAGTGCCGCCTTGGAGAGCGCGGCGACCAAGTCCGCCGGCACCGCCGTCGCGTGCAGGCGCACGCGCATCATCTCGCGCAGGTTCGCGCGCTGCCAGTCGTCGAGCGTGTTGTCGCCGCCGGCTTCCTCGAGCAGATCGCCGACCTTGGCATCGGTCAGCATCTCGTGGCGCATGACCTGCAGCGTGGCGACGACCTCGGAGCGCCCGGAATTGCCGCCTTCGGGCATCATCGCGGCACGGTCCCAACCGAGGACCGCACCGGCGTCGCCGACCAGGCCCATCCGCTTGAACCGGCCTTCGAGCTCGCGATAGGCGCTCATCGGATCTCTTTCTCGCGCTCCAGCTTGAGATGGAAGAGGACGTAGATCACCACCAGCGCGATCGCCAGCGAGTACCAGGTGATAGCGTATTGCAAATGGTCGTTGCGGAGGGCCACCTGGATCTCGCCACCGACCGGAAAGCCGCCCGGGATCGTCTGGCGAAGGCCCTCGACCAGATAGGGGCGGACTTCCGGCAATCCCGCCTTCTTCGCCATCGCTTGAACGTCGGCGGAGAACCACAGGTTCTTGTCGGGTTCGTTGTCGGGGGTGAAGTAGGTGCGGAGATTGGGACGACGGATCAGGCCCTCGACCGTGGTCGGGCCTTCGATCACGCTTTGCGGGCGCGTCTTCGGGTCCTTGCGGTCGAGCGGGACCCAGCCTCGGTCGATGATGACCAGCGCGCCGTCGTCGGTGCGGAACGGCGTCAGGATCGCCCAGCCGCCGCGGCCGTTGAAGGTGCGGCCGGCGAGGAACATCTCATGGTCGTTGAGATAGGTGCCGGAGAGCCGAAGGCGTCGGTACTCCTGGTCCTCGTGCGCGTTCCCCGGCGGCGCGGTGACCAGCGGCTCGGCGTTCACCCGCGAGACGAAGTCGCCGATCAGGCTTTCCTTCCAGGCGAGCCGGTTCACCTGCCAAGTCCCCAGGCCCAGCAGCACGAGCAGAGCGGGGATCGAGATCAGGGTTGGCCAGAAGGCCGGACGGAAGCGGCGGATCATGAGTCGCCTCCCAGACCGCGATGACGGTACTGGAGCGCCACCAGGACGCCCTTCAGCAGCCTCAGCATTCCGATCGCAAGCACCAGGATCACCGGCGGCCAGACCACCGCGTGGAACCACATCGGCGGCTCCAGCTTGGTCTCCGCGAACAGGGCCATCGGCACCACGAGCGCGCCCAGGAGCAGGATCACGAAGACGGCCGGGCCGTCGCCGGCGTCATGGGCGCGGAAATCGAGGCCGCAGACCTCGCAGCGCTCGCGGACCGCGAGCAGGCCCAGGAGACGCCCTTGGCCGCAACGCGGGCAACGGCAGCGAAGCCCGGTGGAGACGGGCGGAAGCGGCGGATATGTATCGGGCACGAGCTACCCTGTGCCTGAAGGCGAGGCCCGAAACAAGAGGGGCCGCACTTTCGCGCGGCCCCTTCTCGAAGTCCGGGACGTTGCGGTCAGTGGCCGCCGACGTTGTGGCCCGCACCCCACCAGTAGATGCAGATGAACAGGAACAGCCAGACCACGTCGACGAAATGCCAGTACCAAGCGGCCGCCTCGAAGCCGAAGTGCTGGTCGGGCTTGAAGTGCCCGGCGAGCGCGCGGAAGAAGCAGACGATCAGGAAGATCGTGCCGACGAGGACATGGAAGCCGTGGAAGCCGGTCGCCATGAAGAAGACCGACGAATAGATGCCGTCCTTGAAGCCGAAGGCGGCGTGGCTGTACTCGTAGGCCTGCACGCAGGTGAACAGCGCGCCCAGGAGGATCGTGCAGCCCAGGCCCTGGATCAGGCCCTTGCGGTCGCCCTCGATCAGCGCGTGGTGCGCCCAGGTGACCGTGCAGCCCGAGAGCAGCAGGATCAGCGTGTTCATGAACGGCAGGTCGAACGGATCGAAGGTGATCACGTTGGCCGGCGGCCAGACGTGGTTGATTGCCTCGGTCGGATAGAGCGCGTTGCCGAAGAAGGCCCAGAAGAAGGCCGAGAAGAACATCACCTCGGAGGCGATGAACAGCGCCATGCCGTAGCGGAGCCCGATCTGGACCACCGGTGAATGGTGGCCCTGGTGCTCGGCCTCGTTGACGACGTCGCGCCACCAGAAGGCCATGGTGCCGAGCACCAGGAGCAGGCCGAGGATCAGGACCCAGGGGCCCTTCTCGACGAACCACATGAGCACGCCGCCGGCCAGCACCAGCGAGGCCATGGAGCCGACCAGCGGCCACGGGCTCGGGTCCACCAGGTGGTAGGTGTGGGCGCGGCTGCCGACGACGACGGGGTTTTCGCTCATCTGACGTCTCTCCGGAGTGACGCTAGTTCACCTTGGGTGCCTTGGACCCGGACGCGTCCGCGACTGGGCGGGCACCTTCCTGGTTCTTGGCCTTGAAGAAGCTGTAGGACAGCGTCACGGCGCCGACGGCGTCCATGTGCTTGTCCTTGGCGAGGTCGGGATCGAGGAAGAAGGTGATCGGCATCTCGACCTTCTCGCCCGGCTTCAGCACCTGCTCGGTGAAGCAGAAGCATTCGAGCTTGTTGAAGTAGATGCCGGCCTTCGAGGGCGTGACGTTGAAGGTCGCGGTGCCGACCACGGTCTCGCGGCCGTAGTTTTCGGCGACATAGTGGACCAGCATCGGCTCGCCCACCTTGACCCTCACCGAGCGCTCGGCCGGGCGGAAGTTCCAGGGAAGGTCGGTCGCCACGTCGGCGTTGAAGCTGACGGTGATCCAGCGGTCGATCGTATGGTCTGGTGCGGCCTCGGCGCGCTGCGTGGTGCCGCCGTAGCCGGTGACCTGGCAGAAGAGCTGGTAGAGCGGCACGGAGGCATAGGCCAGCGCGAACATGCCGACGGCGACGCCGGCGACCAGGCCCGCGACCTTGCGGTTGGATGCCATCAGTGGCCTCCCATCCGCGCGATTGTCATGACGTAGAACAGAACGCAGAGCGCCAGCAGCACGACCAGCATGGCGCGGTTGCGCGCCCTCCTGCGCCTGACGAACTCCTTGCCGTCCTGCTCGGTCATCGCCGTCATCCCGCCCGATCCACGATCAGGAGCGCGAACAGCGCGAAGAGATAGAGGATCGAGAAGCCGAACATCTGCTTGGCCGGCTTGTCGTCGTCGCTGCGCATCACGCGGACGGAGGAGAGGACGAAGAGGCCGCCCAGCACCGCGGCACCCGCCGCATACCAGATCCCGGCGATGCCGAGCGCATACGGCGCCAGTGCCAGCGGCAGCAGGATCAGCGCGTAGACAAGCATCTGGCGCTTGGTCGCGGCGGCGCCGGCCACGACCGGCAGCATCGGCACGCCGGCCTTGGCGTAGTCACCCGAGCGGAACAGCGCCAGCGCCCAGAAATGCGGCGGGGTCCAGAAGAAGATCAGCAGGAAGAGGATGACGGAGGCGACCGAGACATCGCCCGTGACCGCGGCCCAGCCGATCATCGGCGGGAAGGCGCCGGCAGCACCGCCGATCACGATGTTCTGCGGCGTCCGGCGCTTCAGCCACATCGTGTAGACGAAAACGTAGAAGAGGATGGCGAGCGCCAGCAGCGCCGCCGCGGCCCAGTTGATCCCGAGGCCCATCACCACGACCGAGCCCGCAGCCAGCACCACGCCGAAGCCCAGGGCCTCTCCCGGCTGCACGCGTCCCGACGGGATCGGGCGGGAGGAGGTGCGGGCCATGACCGCGTCGATGTCGCGGTCGAACCACATGTTGATCGCGCCAGCCGCACCGGAACCGACGGCGATGCAGAGCACCGCGATCGCCCCCAGGATCGGATTGAGATGGCCCGGCGCCACGAACAGGCCGGCAAAGCCGGTGAACACCACGAGCGACATCACCCGGGGCTTCAGCAGCTCCCAGTAGTCCGACACCTGGGGGCCGTCGAGGACGGCCCCCAGGGTGCCGGCGCGTGCGTCGATCGAGGTGTCGGACACGAAACCGCTGCTACTTCACGACCGGGACGCGGTCGAAGGTGTGGAACGGAGGCGGAGAGCTGACCGTCCACTCGAGCGTCGTCGCGCCTTCGCCCCACGGGTTGGCGCCGACCTTCTTGCCCGCCAGCAGCGTGTGGAACACGACCACGACGAAGAAGAGGGTCGAGGCAAACGAGATGTACGAGCCGTAGGAGGCGACCATGTTCCAGCCCGCGAACGCGTCCGGATAGTCCGGGATGCGGCGGGGCATGCCGGCAAGGCCGAGGAAGTGCATCGGGAAGAACGTCAGGTTCACGCCGATGAACGTCGTCCAGAAATGGATCTTGCCGAAGGTCTCGTTGTACTGGCGGCCGCTCATCTTCGATATCCAGAAGTAGAACCCGCCGAAGATCGCGAACACCGCACCCAGCGACAGCACGTAGTGGAAGTGCGCCACGACGTAATACGTGTTGTGCAGCGAGACGTCGGAGCCGGCGTTGGCCAGCACGACGCCGGTGACGCCGCCGACCGTGAACAGGAAGATGAATCCGAGGGCCCAAAGCATCGGCACCCGGTACTCGATCGACCCGCCCCACATGGTGGCGAGCCACGAGAAGATCTTAACGCCGGTCGGCACCGCGATGACCATGGTCGCCGCGGTGAAGTACGCGCGCGTGTCGACGTCGAGACCGACCGTGTACATGTGGTGCGCCCACACGACGAAGCCGATCGCGCCGATCGCGACCATCGCGTAGGCCATGCCGAGATAGCCGAACACGGGCTTGCGCGAGAAGGTCGAGACGATGTGGCTGATCATGCCGAAGCCCGGCAGGATCAGGATGTACACCTCGGGGTGACCGAAGAACCAGAACAGGTGCTGGAAGAGCACCGGGTCGCCGCCGCCGGCCGGCTCGAAGAAGGCCGTGCCGAAATGGCGGTCGGTCAGCAGCATGGTGATCGCGCCGGCGAGCACCGGCAGCGACAGCAGCAGCAGGAACGCGGTCACCAGCACCGCCCACACGAACAGCGGCATCTTGTGCAGCGTCATGCCCGGCGCGCGCATGTTGAAGATCGTTGTGATGAAGTTGATCGCGCCCAGGATCGAGGACGCGCCGGCGATGTGCAGCGAGAAGATCGCCATGTCGACGCTCAGGCCTGGGTGCCCGGATATGCTGGAGAGCGGCGGATAGACCGTCCAGCCGACGCCGGCGCCGCCGTCGATCAGGGACGAGCCCAGCAGCAGCACGAACGACGGAATCAGCAGCCAGAAGCTGATGTTGTTCATGCGCGGGAACGCCATGTCGGGCGCGCCGATCATGATCGGAACCAGCCAGTTGCCGAAGCCGCCGATCATCGCCGGCATCACCATGAAGAACACCATGATGAGGCCGTGCGCGGTGATCAGCACGTTGAAGAACTGGTGGTCGCCGCCGAGGACCTGGTCGCCCGGGGTCTGCAGCTCCATGCGGAAGACGACGCTCATCGCGCCGCCGATCAGGCAGGCGATGACGGCGAAGATCAGGTAGAGCGTGCCGATGTCCTTGTGGTTGGTCGAGAAGAACCAACGCACGAAGAAGCTGGGGACGTGGTCGTGATGATCGTGACCGTGGGCGTCGTGCCCGTGGCCGTGAGCGTCGGTCTTGGCGGACATGCGTACTCTCCCTCGCTCAGGCTTACGGAAGCTGGGCGACGTTGGTGGAAGCGGGGGCCTGGGCGAACTTCTTTTTCGCCTCCTCGGTCCACTTGGCGTAGGCGTCCTTCGACAGCGCCTGGATCTTGATCGGCATGTACCCGTGGTTCACGCCGCAGATCTGGTTGCACTGGCCGTAGTAGGTGCCTTCCTTGGTGATGTTGACCCAGCCTTCGTTGAGTCGGCCGGGGGTCGTGTAGACCTGCACGCCGAGCGCCGGCATGAACCAGGAATGCATCACGTCGGTCGAGGCGAACTGGATGCGGACGTTGGTATTGATCGGCAGCACCACAGGCTGATCGACGTCGAGGAGCCGCTTCTGCCCGGGCTTGAGCTCGGCAGGCGGGATGATGTTCGAGTCGAACTTCACCTCGCCGAGATCCGGATACTCGTAGGACCAGTACCACTGGTGGCCGACCACCTTGAGCGTCATCTCCGGGTTCGGCGTGCGATCCCCGTAGTAGAGCAGCTTGAACGACGGCACCGCGACCACCACCAGGATGACCACCGGAATAACCGTCCACAGCACCTCGAGCGTAGTGTTGTGCGAGGTCTTGGAAGGGTTCGGGTTGGCAGTCTTCCGGAACTTCACGCAGATGTAGACCATCAGCGCGAGCACGAAGATCGTGATCAGCGTGATGACCACCAGCAGGAAGTCATGGAAGTCGTGGATCCGGAGCTTCACCAGCGAGGCCGGCTCCTGCATTCCCAGCTGCCAGGGCTTCGGCTCTGCAGCGAGGGCCGGCCCGACGCCGGCGAGAAGCGCCAGCAATCCAAAGCCGAGGCGTTGCACCATCCGCACGATCTCAAGCATCGGTCTCGGACCCGTGTTAATTGCGGAAACGACCCGAACCGCGACCGGCGAAACCCCGGACACGGCCCGGCGGACCGGTCTCCCGCCTGACCTAAGGTCTTGCCCTGAAAGGACTTGCCCCCGGTCGGCAACAAGCCGGCCATCCTGTCGCGGAGGCTATCCAAGGGGCGGCCCTGCCGCAAGGCGGCCATACTTGCGCCAAAGTGTCGCGCCGACGGGCGAAACCGCCGCCCCCCGCCGTGGACGGCCGTTCCGGGGCGGGCCTATAGTCGGACCTCCTTGAATTAAGACGACTGGGAAAGCCCCATGAGCGCCAAGCGACCGGCGATCGAGGACTGGCAGAAGCTGGCGGCAAAGGAGCTGGGTCCCGAGGGCGACCCCGCGACCCTGGTCTGGCAGACCCCCGAGGGCATCCCGGTCAAGGCGCTCTACACCGAATCGGACCTTGAGGGGATCGAGCACCTGGGAGGCCTCCCGGGCTTCGCCCCCTATGTCCGCGGCCCCCGGGCGACCATGTACGCCAACCGGCCCTGGACCATCCGGCAATATGCCGGCTTCTCCACCGCCGAGGAATCCAACGCCTTCTACCGGCGCTGCCTCGCCCAGGGGCAGATGGGCCTCTCCATCGCCTTCGACCTCGCCACCCACCGGGGGTACGACTCCGACCACCCGCGCGTCGTCGGCGACGTCGGCAAGGCCGGCGTCGCCATCGATTCGGTCGAGGACATGAAGGTGCTGTTCGACGGCATCCCGCTCGACCAGATGAGCGTGTCGATGACCATGAACGGCGCCGTGCTGCCGGTGCTGGCGG
>CAZZLX010000074.1:0-10926 GCA_964655235.1 uncultured Rhizobium sp. | reverse complement strand
CGAAGGTCCACCGCGCTCAAGGTCCCGTCATGTTCGGCATCGACGAGGGCCGGACCGTCACGCATTGGGGCCCGATGCGCGACATGATGAAGAAGGTGGCGGCGGCCGAGGCCGAGATCCCGGGCGTGCTCGACATCGGCGTCAACGCGGGCTTCGGCTGGGCGGATACGCCGTTCACGGGACCGACCGTGCTGGTCAACGGCGACGGCGAGAGCCCGCGCTACCAGGCGCTCGCCGACGACCTGATCAAGCTCGCCTGGGACCAGCGCGGCGTCTACACGATCGACTTCCTGCCGATCGAGGAAGGCATCCGCGTCGCTCTGGAGCCGCGCTCCGGTCCCGGTCCGCTGCTGATCGGCGACTACACCGACAATCCCGGCGGCGGCGCCCATGGCGACGGCACCAGCTTCCTGAAGGCCCTGCTGGAGTCGAAGGTCGAGGATGCGGTGGTCGGCCACATCGCCGATCCGGAGTCGGCGAAGATCGGCATCGATGCCGGCATCGGCGCGACGGTCACGCTCGATCTCGGCGGCAAGACCGATCCGCGCTTCGGCGGCACGCCGCTGAAGGTGACCGGCCAGGTCCTGGCGATCGCCGACGGCGTCTATACCCGCAAGGGCAAGTACGCGACCGGCACCGTCGGCACGATCGGGCCGAGCTTCCTGCTCGATCTGGGGCACGTCCGCGTCATCGTCTCCTCGATCAAGAGCCAGATCGACGATCGCGAGCAGTTCCGCATGTTCGGCATCGAGCCCGAGCAGGTGAACGTCCTTCTCTGCAAGGCGTCCAACCATTTCCGCGCCGACTTCGAGCCGATGGCGCGGAAGCTGATCTACATCGACTCCGGCGGCATCGTCTCGCGCAACTTCGCGCAGTTCCCCTACAAGAAGGTCCGCCGCCCGATCTGGCCGCTCGACAAGCTCGAGTAGATCAGCGGACCGTCACCATGCGCTTCTCCTCGAAGCTGCGATAGGCGGCCTCGAGCACCTCGATCGCGGCGAGGCCGACTTCGCCCGGCACCTCGATCGGCGCGCCGTCGAGGATGGTGCGGGCGCAGCTCTCGACCTGGGCCAGGAAGTGTCCCGGGGCCGGCCGGCCTTCAAGCGCGATCTGGCGCGTGCCGTCCTTGTCGGTGAGGAACAGGGCCTGCGCGTAGTGGAAGATGCGGAGCGCGCCCTTGGAGCCGTGGACGTGGATGCAGCCGGGCGCGTTCTGCCAGAGGCCGGGCGGCACGTAGCCCTTGATGTCCCAGCCGGCGCCCCAGCTGAAGATGCCTTCGCCCGGAAGGGCCGTGGGAAAGGTCGAATCCTCGTAGAGCAGGTGGCCGAGCGCGCCGCTTCGGAAATTCATCAGCAGGTATTCCGGCGCCGGCTCGGCGCCCGAGATGTTGCCGCGACCGAACACGGTCTCGACCGGGCTGCCGGTGAGCCAGCCGAAGGCGTCGATCAGGTGGATGCCGTGGTCGACGAGGCCGAAGCCCGAGCCGCCGGGACCGCCCGGCGGGTAATGCGCGAAGCCCATGATCTGGCGGCCTTCGGGTCCGGTGCCGCCGACCTCCTGCTCGCGCATCAGGCGCACCTCGCCGACGGCGCCTGCCTGGACCAGTTCGCGCGCGGTGCGGAGCGCCGGCAGCTGGCGATACGTGGCGCCGTAGAACAGCGTCGACCCGGCCGCCTTGCAGGCGGCGATCATCCGCCTCGCGGCGGCGGCCTCGACCGCGAGCGGCTTCTCGCAGAGAACGTGGTGGCCGGCCTTGGCGGCGGCGATCGTCACGGCCTCGTGGGTCGAGACCGGGGTCGCCACCACCACGAGGTCGATCGATTCCGCGGTCAGCATCTCGGTGTAGTCGGTGTAGGCCTTGAAGCCGTGGCGGGCCCGGGCGGCGCGCAGCCGGGCCTCGTCGATCTCCGCCGCGGCCACCACCTCGACCGCGTCGCTGCCGCGATAGGCCTCCAGATGCACGGCGCCCACGCCGCCGAGACCGACGATCGCCACCTTGAGCTTCGCCACCAAATCCTCCGGTTAGAGTCCGCCGGACTCTAGCCGAGAATCTCGGCGACCTTCGAGGCGAGCTTGTCGGCCGTGAAAGGCTTCTCCAGCGAGAAGACCGCCTGCCCGAACTCCTTCGGGTTGATCGCATCGGCGTCGCCCGAGATCAGGAGCACATTGAGGTCGGGCAGGGTCTTGCGGAGTGCGCGGGTCAGGTCGGCGCCGCTCATCTTCGGCATGTGGATGTCGGTGACGACCAGGTCGAACGCCTCGCCGCCTTCGACCACCTTCAGCGCCTTCTCGCCGCTGTCCGCAAGCATCACCTTGTGGCCGGCCCGGTCGAGTGCCGCGCGCATCACCGTCCGCATCATCGCGTTGTCGTCGACCACCAGAATCCTAGGCACCTGAAACGTCCTCCACCTTGGGGCGAGGATAGCGACGGGGCAGGTCCTCCGCCACGCCCGGCGATGCAGGGCAGTTCAAAAAAATGTGCGCGCTCAAGTTGCTACCCGCTGTTCTGAGCGGAAGACCTTCCTATATGTGCGGGAGTTGGTTCCCCAGGAGCAGGTCGTGGCGAAGGACCCGTATCAGATACTCGGCGTGAAGAAGGAGGCCTCGCAGGACGAGATCCAGAAGGCGTATCGACGCCTGGCGAAGAAGCTTCACCCGGACCTCAACCCCGGCGATAAAGAAGCCGAAGCCAAGTTCAAGGATCTCTCGGCGGCCTACGACATCGTCGGCGATGCCGCGAAGCGCGCGCGCTTCGACAAGGGCGAGATCGACGCGACCGGCGCCGAGCGGCCGCCGGAGCGGCGCTTCTATCGCGACTTCGCCGATGCCGGCGGGCCGGGCCACGCCTACGCCAGCGACGACGGCTTCGCCGATCTGGGCGGTGCCGAGGATTTCTTCGCCGACCTCTTCGGGCGCAGCGGCGCGCGCGGCAACCGGCCGCGGCGCGGGCAGGACATGCGCTATCGGCTGGAGCTCGAATTCCTCGATGCGTTCAACGGCGCCAAGCGCACGCTGACGATGCCGGCCGGCGGCCAGCTCGACGTGACGATCCCGCCCGGCACCGACGACGGCACCGTATTGAGACTGCGCGGCAAGGGCGCGCCCGGAGCCAACGGCGGCGAAGCCGGCGATGCGCTGCTGGAGATCGCGGTCCGGTCGCATCCGACCTTCGTGCGCCGCGGCGACGACGTCCATGTCGAGGTCGCCCTGCCGCTGAAGGTGGCGGTGCTCGGCGGCAAGATCGAGGTGCCGACGCCGAGCGGCAACGTCGCGATGACCGTGCCTGCCTGGACCAGCTCCGGTAAGAAGCTGCGCCTCAAGGGCAAGGGCGCGCCCAAGGCCGGCGGCGCGCATGGCGACGAATACGTGACGCTGAGCATCGCGCTGCCCGATGCGCCCGACACGGCGCTGGAAGCGTTCATGCGCCAGGGCCGGGCGGGAGAGTAGCGATGCAGCGCCACGAATTCCTGATGCATGCCGAGATCGAGGGCGAGGCGCTGGAGGCCTGGATCGAAGAGGGCTGGCTGGCGCCGCTCGCCACCGATCAGTTCTCGGACATCGACCTCGCGCGCGCCCGCCTCATCTGCGACCTGCAGCGGAGCCTCGGCGTCAACGACGAGGCGGTGCCGATCATCCTCCACCTGCTCGACCAGGTGCACGGGCTCCGGCGCATGATCGCGGAGGTCCGCCGACGCGCCGGCGATTCCTCGGACGGCTGAATCCGCTGAGCGCCTTGGCCGCCGTCGTCTAGCATCGCCTCCTCACCAGGGGAGACGACGATGGTGGACCGCATCCTGACCACCCATGTCGGCAGCCTGCCGCGGCCGGCCGACGTGACGTCGCTGCTGCTGAAGCGCGCGATGGGCGAGGCCGTCGATTCCCAGATGTTCGAGAGCGCGGTCGCGGCCGGCGTCCAGGACGCGGTGGCGCGGCAGAAGAAGGCCGGCGTCGACATCCCGTCCGACGGCGAGATGAGCAAGATCAGCTACGCGACCTATGTCTGCGAGCGGCTGACCGGCTTCTCCGGCGACAGCCCGCGGCGTGTGCCGTCCGACCTGCTGACCGTCCCGCGCTACATGAAGCGGCTTGCCGATTCCGGCGGCACGCCGCAGCTGGCGCGGCCCTGCTGCACCGGGGCGATCTCGGTCCGCACCACCGAGCCGCTGGAGGACGACCTCCGCCGCTTCTCGTCCGCGCTGAAGGCCAACGGCTATGCGCGCGGCTTCATGAACGCGGCGGCGCCCGGCGTGATCTCGCTGTTCCAGCCGAACCGCTTCTATGCCGACGACGATGCCTATCGCCTGGCGCTGTCGCAGGCGATGCGGCCCGAGTATCGCCGCATCGTCGAGGCTGGGCTCGATCTCCAGATCGACAGCCCCGATCTCGCCGTCGGCAAGCACACGATGTACACCGAGCTCACCGAGGACGAGTTCCTGAAGCGCCTGGAAGGCCATGTCGCCGCGCTGAACGCGGCGCTCGACGGCATTCCGATGCAGCGCGTCCGCCTGCATGTGTGCTGGGGCAACTACGAAGGTCCGCACATCCACGACATCGCGCTCGAGCGCATCCTGCCGACCGTGCTCAAGATCAATGCAGGATCGATCTCGTTCGAGGCGGCGAATCCGCGACACGAGCACGAGTGGAGCGTGTTCAAGCGGATCAGGCTGCCGGAAGGCCGCAAGCTGCTGCCGGGCGTGATCGACAGCTCGACCAACTTCGTCGAGCACCCGGACCTGGTCGCCGAGCGCCTCTGTCGCTTCGCCGAGGTGGTGGGACGCGACCGCGTCGTCGCCTCGACCGACTGCGGCTTCGCCACCGTCGCCGACTGGAACACGGTCGACCCCGACATCGTCTGGATGAAGCTGGAGTCGATGGCGGAGGGGGCGCGGCGGGCGACGAAGGTGCTCTGGAAGTAGCGCCTAGAGCGTGAAGACCTTTGCCGGCTGCTCCCTGCCCCTGACCGGCATCGTGCCGACCTCGCGGAAGTCGACGTCCCTCGCCAGGCGCGCTGTCTCCTCGGAGACGAGGAGCCGCGTGCCGAGCTCCTTGTTCAGGCCTTCGAGGCGCTGAGCCAAGTTCACGGTGTCGCCGTAGACGGTCCAGGTCTGGCGCCTCGTGCCGCCGACGCTGCCGGAGGCGACCGGCCCGGTGGCGATGCCGATGCGGAGCCTAAGCTCCTCGCCGTTGAAGGACTGCCGGGCGACGAGGTTCAGCAGCGCTTCGCCGGCGCGCACCGCCGCGGTCGCGTGGCCGGCGAGCTCGATCGGCGTGTTGAAGGCGGCGATCACTGCATCGCCGACGAAGCTGACGACGACGCCCTTGCGGGCGCCGATCGTCTCGGTCGCCGCATCGAAGAAGCCGTTCAGGATGTGGATCACCTCGGCCGGCGGAAGTCGCTCGGAAAGGCGCGTGAACCCCTCGATGTCCGAGAACAGGATCGTCGCCGTCCGGCTCTGCGGCGTGAGGGCCGCCTTGTCGGCGAGGATCGTCTCGGCGGCCTCGAGCGGCACGTACTGACCGAAGATCGCCTGCACGCGCCGGCGCTGGCGTTCGGCCGTCGCGCGGGCGCGGACGACGTTGCGGGCGCGATGCACGGCGAGCGCCAGCAGCGCCGCCGTCGCCAGGATCACGGCGGATTCCTCGACGCGGTTGCCGATGCCGATGAAGTCCGGATCGAGCAGGAGACGGATGAAGCTCTCGCGGTCGGCGCCGGCGGGAAGGTCGTCCCAGGTCACGGTGCGCGGCATGTGGGAGACGATCCAGCCGAACACCGCCCACAGCGTCGCGACCACCGCGGCGCCGGCAAACAGCACGAGGCGGGGCGACAGCGACAACGCCGCGACCGCGAGGATCAGGAACAGGTAATAGACGCCATAGGCACGGAACACGAGGATCTGCGGCGCCGGGGTGGCGCCGCCGGGATTGAGCGGCATCGACACCACGAGAAGGCCGAGGCCGACCGCGTCGGCGGCGAGGAAGGCATAGCGGTGCCAGGGCTGCTCGCGTCCCGCGAGCAGCAGGCCCAGATGTACGAATCCGGCGGCGAGGAAGATTGAGGCGACGGCAAGGCCGACGAAGTTTCCCGCCGGCACGCCGAACCACGCATACCATCCGGCGATAGGGGCCAGCGCCAGCGCACGCCCGACGAGGGCGAGGCGAAGGCCCGCGCGCTCGGCGGCGGCGAGCTCCGCCTCGACGTCGAAGGTGTCGGCGCGATCGCTCATCCCGCCAGCTTCGGCGGATGCCGGGCGACCCACCGGCTCGCCTGGTCGTAGGCGTGCGCGAGCTGCAGGCAGGCGAGCTCGGCGTGGTTGCGGCCGACGATCTGCAGGCCCATAGGCAGCCCGTTGGCGCCGAAGCCGGCCGGAACGGCGAGCACCGGGCCGCCCCACATCGTCGCCGGCAGCACGACCTTCATCCACTCGTGATAGGTCGTCATCGGCTTGCCGGCGATCTCCGTCGGCCACACGGTCTCGACCGGGAAGGGGAAGATCTGGGCGGTCGGCAGCAGGAAGAAGTCGTACTTGCCGAAGAAGCGCAGCAGCGACTTGTACCAGGCGCTCCGCACCTGACCGGCGGCGGTGATGTCGAAGGCCGAGAGCCTGAGCCCGCTCTCGACCTCGAAGATCGCCTGCTGGTTGAGGAGCGCGCGCTTCGCCGGATCGTCGTAGAAGACCTTGGCGCCGCCGCCCGACTGCCAGGCGCGGAGCTTGAGCCATGCGCGCCACGCCTCCTCGAAGGCCATGTCGGGGATCGCTTCCTCGACGACGCAGCCGATCTCCTCGAAGGTCTTGAGCGCCTTCCGGCAGACGTCGAGCACGCCGGCCTCGAAAGGCAGGTAGCCGGCGAGGTCGCCGAGCCAGGCGATGCGCGTGCCCTTGAAATCGCGTTGAAGCGATCCGGCGAAGGCAGCGGGATCCTCCTCGATCGACAGCGGCACTCTTGGGTCGTAGCCGGACTGCACGGACAGCAGCATCGCGAGATCGGGCACGTTCCGCGCCATCGGCCCCGCGGTGCCCATGGTCGGCAGATAGAGGTCGCTCTCGTCGGAGGGCACGCGCCCCGTCGAGGGCCGGAAGCCGAAGACGTTGTTCCATCCCGCCGGGTTGCGGAGCGAGCCGCCGTAGTCGCTGCCGTCGGCGACCGAAAGCAGGCGCATCGCCAGCGCCACCGCGGCACCGCCGCTGGAGCCGCCCGGCGTGCGGGTCGGGTCGTAGGGATTGCGCGACGGCCCGAACACCGGGTTGGTCGTGTGCGATCCGAGGCCGAACTGCGGCACGTTGGTCTTGCCGATGAAGATCGCGCCGGCCTTCCGCATGCGCTCGACCTGGATCGAATCCGCCGCCGGCATGAAGTCCTTCAAGAGCGGCGAGCCCTTGGTGGTCGGCATGCCGCGCACGTTGTCGAGGTCCTTCACCGCCTGCGGCAAGCCGTGCATCGGGCCCATCACCTGGCCCTTCGCCAGCATCGCGTCCTTCTCGGCCGCTTCCGCGAGCAGCTTGCCGCGGTCCTGCAGAGAGACGATCGCGTTGACCTTCGGGTTGAGCCGCTCGATGCGGTAGAGGGTCGCGGTCATCACCTCGACCGAGGAGACCTGCTTCTTGCGGATCGCCTCGGCAAGCGCGAGGGCATCCAGCTCATGGATCGCGGTGGGCGGCATCGTCGGGGGAGGTCTCCAGGTGGGACGCCGATACTAGCCGATTGGCAGGAAGGCCGCCGGCTTGTATCACCGGGGAAGCAACGCAGCCCGAGAGACTCCATGACCGACACGCTTCCCGACCGCCTCTCCACCAACCCGAAGAGCCCGCACTACGACGAGCCGCTGCTGACCCGCGGCGTCGGCATCATGTTCAACGGCAAGGAGAAGACCAACGTCGAGGAGTATTGCGTCAGCGAAGGATGGATCAAGGTCGCGGCCGGCAAGTCGCTCGACCGCAAGGGCAACCCGCTGACGATCACTTTGAAGGGCAAGGTCGAGCCCTTCTTCCACGACCAGGAAAAGAAGGAATAGGGGGACCCATGTTCAGTCTCGACGGCAAGGTCGCGATCGTCACCGGCGCCACCAGCGGCATCGGCGTCTCGATCGCCGAGAAGTTCGTGGAAGCAGGCGCCAAGGTCGTGATCGCCGGGCGACGAAAGGCCGAGGGCGAGGCCGTGGCGAAGAGGCTCGGGTCCAAGGCACGCTTCAAGCAGACCGACGTCACCGACGAGGCGCAGATGAAAGCCCTGATCGCCGATGCGCTGTCGGCGTTCGGACGCCTCGACTGCATCGTCAACAACGCAGGCGGGCCGGGCCCGGTCGGCTCGATCGAGACGATCCCGGTCGAGGGCTTCGATGCCTGCGTCGCGCTCAACTGCCGCTCGGTCATGCTCGGCATGAAGCTGACGGCGCCGATCTTCAGGAAGCAGCGCTCCGGCTCGATCATCAACGTCGGAAGCATCGCAGCGCTCCGCGCCGGGTTCTCGTCGTCGATGGTCTATTCCATGGCCAAGGCCGGCGTCGTGCACCTGACCAAGGTGGTGGCGATGGAACTCGCCGAGGTCAACGTGCGGGTCAACTCGATCTCGCCCGGCGCGATCGCGACCGGCATCTTCGGCAAGGCGCTCGGTGCCGCCGATCCGGAGAAGACCGCCGAGATCGCTCGCCAGGTGCTCGCCAAGGCGCAGCCGATCCCGCGCGCGGGCGTGGCCGAGGACATCGCCGGCGCCGCCGTGTTCCTGGCATCCGACGAGTCCAGCTTCATCACCGCCCACGACATCGTCATCGACGGCGGCATGATCGGCGGCCGCTTCTGGACCGCCCAGCAGGACGGCCTCAACAACATGCGCAAGGCCTTCGGCGTCGCGGTCGAATAGGCCGGAACCCATCCCGGCACGGGTGGTTTTTATCGTGGGTTAGTCGGAGGACGCCGCGATGAAGACCGCTCCTGCCGAGCTTCAGTATCTCAAGTTCCCGAACGAGAGTGCCGCCTATCGCGCGGCGCGGAACGCGCTGCTGGCCGAGGAGATGGAGCTCCGCCGCCAGATCGAGCGCGTCGCCGAGCATCGGCGTGCGCTGCCCCCGGGCGGCAAGGTGCCGAAGGATTACGCCTTCGAAGGACCGGAAGGCCCGGTGAGGATGTCGGAGCTGTTCACGCACGGCCGCACGACGCTCGCGATCTACAGTTTCATGTTCGGCCCCGATGTCGACGAGCCGTGCCCCGGCTGCGCGCATTTCCTCGACGGACTCGACGGTGCCGCCGAGCATATCGACCAGCGCGTCGACTTCGTCGTCGTTGCCAAGTCGCCGCTGGCCCGCATCCTCGCGGTCGCGCAGGCCCGTGGCTGGCGCCGGCTCCGCCTGCTTTCGTGCGCCGGCAACACCTACGACCGCGACTATTTCGGCGACTCGACCGCGCTCTCGAAGCCGATGCGCCGGCAGCAGGACTTCGAGCCGGGCATCGAGTGGGACATGCCGATCCTGAACGTCTTCCGCCGCGTGGGCAGGACGATCCGCCACTTCTGGGGATCGGAGCTGCTCTACGTCCCGGCCGAACCCGGCCAGGAGTACAGGCACAACGACCTGCTCGACCCGCTGTGGAACTTCCTCGACGTGACGCCCGAAGGCCGCGGCGACTTCTCGCCGTCGCTGAAGTACGAGGCGCCTAGACCACCGGCGAGGCGCCGCCGTCGACGTTGATCGCGGTGCCGTTGATGTAGCCGCCGGCGTCGGAGGCCAGCAGGCAGGCGATGTTGGCGAACTCCTGCGCGGTGCCGATGCGCCCCAGCGGCAGCTTGGCGCCCATGCCCTTGAGGAAGTCCTCGTAGGAGACGTTGGCGCCCTGGCTCTTGTGGCGCCGGGCATGCTGGTCGCTCTCGATCAGCCCCACCAGCAGCGCGTTGACCAGGACGTTGTTCGGCGCCCCTTCGCCGGCCAGCACCTTGGTGAGCGCCATGCCGGCGGCGCGGCTGACCGTGGTCGGCGCCGAGCCGGCGCCTGGCGTCTTGGCGCCGGTGTTGAGCACGTTGATGATGCGGCCCCACTTGCGCTGGCTCATCTGCGGCAGGCAGAGGCGGGCCAGCCGGATCGCGGCGAACAGCTTCAGGTCGAGGTCGTCCTGCCAGATCGCGTCGGTGACCTCGACGAACTTGCCGGTCTGCGACTTGCCGGCGTTGTTGACGAGGATGTCGACCTTGCCGAAGGTCTTCATCGTCTCGTCATAGGCCTTTTGGCAGCCCTCGGCGGTGCCGACGTCGGCGGCGATCGGACGGACCCGCGTCTTCGCCCGCTTGCCGATCTCTGCGACCGCTTCCTTCAGAACGTCGTCGCGGCGGGCGACGATCGCAACATCCGCGCCGGATGCCGCGAACTCGGCCGCCATCGCGAACCCGAGACCCTTGCTGCCGCCGGTGATCAGCGCCGTGCGGCCGTCGAGACGTACTTCCATCGTCGTCGCTCCTCTAGTTCCCGATCGCCTTGCGGATCTGCGCGATCTCGGCCTGGGCGGCGCCGCGCATGAGAGTCAGCTCGGTGCCGTTGGCGATCATCGTGTAGCCTTGGCCGAACAGGCTCGCGACCGTGTGCTTGCCGTAGGCGACGATGCCGGCGGCCTTGCCGGCGCGCTGGATGCCGGCGAAGGCGGTGTCGATCGCCTTCTGCAGGTCCGGATGGTCCCATTGCCGGAAGCATCCCAGCGTGCCCGAGAGGTCGTTCGGTCCGATGTAGCAGGCGTCCACGCCGTCCACGCTCGCGATCGCGTCGATGTTGCGGATCGCCTTCTCGGACTCGATCTGCACGATCAGCAGCAGGCGCTCATGCGCGTTCCGGCCATAGGCGTCGATGTCGGGCTCGATGCCGAGATGGCGCAAGGGGCCGAAGCCGCGATATCCGCGCGGCGGATAGCGGCAGGCGGGCACGGCTGCCTTCGCCTGCTCGGGTGTCTCGAC
>CAZZLX010000073.1:0-10933 GCA_964655235.1 uncultured Rhizobium sp. | reverse complement strand
GGACGATGACGCCGCCGCGGTCGAGGCCGTGGCGGCGCTGCGCCCCTAGACCGAGAGCTTCGCCGCGATCTCCGCGACCCGACGGCCCTGGGCGCGGGCGAGCTTGAGCTCGTTCGCCGAAGGCTGGCGCCTGCCGTCGCCGCCGGCAAGGGTCGTCGCGCCGTAGGGCGTGCCGCCGGAGATCGCCGTCATGTCGGTCAGCTCGGGATTCGAATACGGCAGGCCGACAATGACCATGCCGTGGTGCAGAAGCGTGGTGTGGAACGACGTGATCGTCGTCTCCTGGCCGCCGTGCTGGGTCGCGGTCGACGCGAAGACGCTGCCGACCTTCCCGATCAGCGCGCCCTTCATCCATAGGCCGCCGGTCTGGTCGAGGAAGTTCCTCATCTGCGCGGCCATGTTGCCGAAGCGGGTCGGCGTGCCGAAGACGATCGCGTCGTAGTTCGCGAGATCGTCAACCGTGGCGACCGGCGCCTTCTGGTCGGTCTTGATCCCGGACTTCTTCGCGGTCTCCTCCGGGACGAGCTCGGGCACGCGCTTGATGTCGACCACGGCAGACGCCTCGCGGGCGCCTGCGGCGACCTCTTCGGCCATCCGTTCGACATGGCCATAGCTCGAATAGTAGAGAACCAGAACCTTCGCCATCCGCCACTCCCTGAATTGATTCAGGGAATTTCGGACGTTGCCGCTCTGGATTAAATCCGGCACGGTCGGAAAACACTGTTTCCCCGGGAGGAGCAATCGCGTGGGCCGTTTCGAGGACATGGAGATCTTCGCCCGCGTCGTCGAGGCCGAAAGCTTCACCGGCGCCGCCGACCGACTCGGCCTCGCGAAGTCGCTGGTGAGCCGGCGCGTGAGCCGCCTCGAAGAGCGGCTCGGCACGCGGCTCCTTGCCCGCACGACGCGGCGTCTCGCGCTGACCGAGGCCGGGCGCGCCTTCTACGAGCGGGCGCGCCGACTGCTCGAAGAGACCGCCGAGGCAGAAGCGAGCGCGATGGCGACCGCCGCCGATCTCCGGGGCCGCCTCAGAATCGCAGCCCCCATGTCGTTCGGGCAGCTGCACCTGGCCCCCGCCGTCGGCCGCTTCCTCGCCGATCATCCGGAGGTCGAGATCGACGTCGATCTCAACGATCGGTTCGTCGACCTCGTCGGAGAAGGCTACGCTCTCGCCATCCGGATCGGCCGCCTCAAGGATTCGAGCCTGGTCGCGCGCAGGCTGGCGCCCGCCCGCATGGTGCTCTGCGCGAGCCCCGGCTACATCGCGCGACGGGGACGGCCGAAGGTTCCGGCGGACCTGGCCCGGCACGATTGCCTGCTCTACACGAACCGCTCCTCCGGCGATGCCTGGCGCTTCCGCGCCGGTGGCCGGACAATGTCGCCGCAGATCCGCGCCCGCATTGTCGCCAACAACGGCGACTTCCTGGCGCGCGCGGCGATCGACGGCCTCGGCATCGCGCTGCTGCCGTCGTTCATCGTCTACGAGGCACTTGAGAACGGTACGCTCGAGGCGATTCCGTGCGGCGAGCCGATCGACGACAGCGCCGTCCATGCAGTGCTGCCGGCGGGGCGCGATCCGCCGCTGCTGGTCCGCCGCTTCATCGACTTCCTGGTCGAGACCTTCGGAACCGAGCCTTACTGGGACAAGCAGGCTGGACCGCGCAAGCGGCGGGTCAGCTCTCGCCGGTAAGACGGTCGATGGCGCGACGCTCGGCCTTGGTCGGACGGCCCGCACCGGGTTCGCGTGCGGCCACCGGCGGCGGGCGGTCCTCCTTGGCACGCGGCTGCGGCGGCGAAAGATCGGCGTAGAGCGTCTGCGCCTCGGGCGCGGGCCCGCGGCGTTCGCCGAGCGCTTTCACCTCGATCACCCGGATATGCGGCCCGAGCGGAAAGGTCAGCACGTCGCCGACCTTGATCGTCTGGCTCGGCTTGGAAACGACGCGGCCCGAGATGCGCACGCGGCCATCGGCGCAAAGCTCGGCCGCCATCGTCCGGCTCTTCAGGAAACGCGCGAACCAAAGCCACTTGTCGAGGCGGAGGTTCTCGCTCATGAGCGCTTAAGCAGGTGGGCCAGCGGCGCAAAGGGCGAGCGCTGATCGACAGGCCGCTCTTGCGGGCGCTTGTGGCGCCGGTGCCTGCTCCCGCGCGGCGTGAAGAGCATGCCCTCCGGCCTGACCTCGGCACGATAGCCCAGGTCGGCGAGGACGCCGGCAAGCTCGCCCGGCCGGCAACCGGCGAGATCCACGAGCTGCTGGGTCGCGAGAAATGGACCCTGAGCGGCGAGCGTGCGCGCTGCGAAAGCAAGACGCTCGATCCGCTCGCAACCGAGCGCGTGACCGCCGAGAACGGCGCGGCCGATCGCCGCCCAGAAGTCGGGCGGCACCGACGGATCGGCGGCAGGGGCCGGACCGTGGGGAATGTCGATCGGCGGCCGGCCGGCGGCTATCGACCAGAGAAGCGCGAGGAAGCGCCCGGCCGCGGGCTTGCTCAGCGCCGGCATGAAGATGTGGTGGACGCCGAAGCGCACGCCGAGCTTCGCCATCGCCTTGCGGTCGGCCGGCGTGAGCGCCGCCACCTGGGCGTCGACCTCGGCGCGCGGCACCGTGCCGAGGCGTTCGACCAGACGGAAGGCAAGCCCGCGCGAAGAACCCGTCAGCGGCGCGTCGCGAAGCTGGATCAGCGGCGAGAGCACGCGTGCGACATGGCGCGCAATCCAAGCCGCGAGCCGGCGCACGACGCGATCGCGCTGCGCCGCTTCCAGATAGTCGTTCGACAGGACTTCGATCCGGGGCTCGATGGTGGTGCGGCCGGGACCGAGGCGCGCGATCGGCGCCCCATTCCAATGAAGCACCGTGCCATCCAGGCGGAATGCATCGTCAGGCGCTTCTTCCAGCCGGTCGACCCGGCGCGCGATCTCGCGGGGCACGACGCGTCGCGCCGCCGACAGGACCGGACGCGCCTCCGGCTCGTCGCCGACGTCGGGGACGAAGCGCAAGCCTTCGAGACGACCGACCGGGTGCCCTTCGACGACGACCTCCCCGTCGTTGCGCACCGCGGCGGCAAGCTCACCGGTGTCCGCCAGCTTCTGGGTCAGCGCGGCGGCGCGACGATCGACGAAGCGCTGGGTCAGGCGCTCATGCAGGGCATCGGAGAGGCGCTCCTCGATCTCGCGCGCCTTCTCGCGCCATTGGCCCGCATGGTCGAGCCAGTCGGGTCGATGGGCGATGTAGGCCCAGGTGCGGCAATGGGCGACCCGCTGCATCAGCGTGTCGATGTCGCCTTCGGTGCGGTCGAGCGCCTGGACGTGGCGCGCGACCCAGTCAGTCGGCAGGCGGCCGGTCGGCCCGAGGAGATGGCGATAGATCTGGCCGAGCAGCCGCGTATGGGCGTCGGCCAGGATCTTGCGGAAGTCCGGGATCTGGCAGACCTCCCAGAGAAGGCGTACCGCCGACCTGCCCTCGGCGAGATCGAGAATCTCGGGATCGCGCGCCAGCACCTGAAGCGCCAGATGATCGTCGGCGTCGCGCTTGCGCATCAGCAGGGACGACGGCGGTTTCGCCTCCAGCGAGCGCGACAGCGAGGTCACAGTACGCGTGTCGAGGTCGTCGTTCCGCCACCAGAGACGCTGCAGCGGCTCGAAGCGGTGCTCCTCGATCCGGCTCACCTCCTCCTCGTCGAGCTCGCCCGCCTCGGTCGTCGTGCCGAAGGTGCCGTTGGCCATGTGGCGGCCGGCGCGGCCGGCGATCTGGGCCATCTCGGAGGGAATCAGGCGGCGCGGCGCGCGGCCGTCGAATTTCTTGAGCTGGGCGAAGGCGACATGATCGACATCCATGTTGAGGCCCATGCCGATCGCGTCGGTCGCGACCAGGAAATCGACCTCTCCTGCCTGGAACATGGCGACCTGCGCATTGCGGACGCGGGGGCTCAAGGCGCCCATCACCACCGCGGCGCCCCCTCGCTGGCGGCGGACGGTCTCGGCCAGCTCGTAGACGTTGTTGATCGAGAAGGCGACCACAGCCGAGCGGCGCGGCAGGCGCGCTAGCTTGCGGGGACCGGCATAGACGAGCGTCGAAAGCCGGGGCCGCGTGATCACCTCGGCTCGCGGTACCAGCTTCCGCAACAACGGCCGGATCGTCTCGGCGCCAAGGAACATCGTCTCGTCGAGCCCGCGCGCGTGGAGCAGCCGGTCCGTGAAGACGTGGCCCCGCTCCCAGTCGGCGCATAGCTGTATCTCGTCCACGGCGAGGAACGAGACCGGCCGGTCGACCGGCATGGATTCCACGGTGCAGATGAAATACCGCGGGTTCTCCGGGACGATCTTCTCTTCACCGGTGATGAGAGCGACGGCACGCTCACCCTTGAGCCGGACCACCCGGTCGTAGTTCTCCCGGGCAAGCAGGCGCAGCGGGAAGCCGATCATGCCGCTGACGTGACCCATCATCCGCTCCATCGCGAGATGGGTCTTGCCCGTGTTGGTGGGCCCGAGGACGGCGGTGATGCGCCCGCCAAAGCTGGCCGTCATGCCTTCGAAGATCGGGCTTCCGGGTGCCTTCTGCAAGGACGCGCGAGAGAGCCCTTGCGCGAAGAGGGGTCATTCCCATATGTGGCGGCGATTTCGCCCCGTGCATCCGTGAGAATCGCGCCATGACCGATACCGCCACTGCCGCACCCGGACCTGAAGAGAAGCTGAGCTTCCAGGCCGAAGTCAGCCGGCTGCTCGATATCGTCGCCCACTCGCTCTACAGCGAGAAGGAGATCTTCCTCCGCGAGCTGATCTCGAATGCCGCCGACGCCTGCGACCGGCTCCGCTACGAGGCCCAGACCAAACCGGACCTGGCGCCCTCGGACCAACCCTTCAAGATCACTCTGACGATCGACAAGCCGAACCGGACACTGACCGTTTCCGACAACGGCATCGGCATGAGCCGCGACGACCTGGTGAAGAACCTGGGCACGCGCTCCGGCACGTCGGCGTTCCTGAAAGGACTGAGCGGCGACGCCAAGAAGGACGTCAGCCTGATCGGGCAGTTCGGCGTCGGCTTCTATTCGGCCTTCATGGTCGCCGACAAGGTCGATGTCGTCTCCCGCCGCGCCGGCGAGGCGGAGGCCCATCGCTGGACCTCGGACGGCAAGGGCGAGTTCACGGTGGCGACGGCCGAGCGCGACGGCGCCGGCACCGACGTGATCATGCATCTCAAGGCGGACGAGGACGAATTCCTCTCCGACTACAAGATCAAGGAAGTCGTCCGCCGCTATTCCGACCACGTCGCGGTGCCGGTCGAGCTCCGCGTCGGCGCCGACACGAGCTCGCTCAACGACGGCTCCGCGCTCTGGCAGAAGTCCAAAGGCGAGATCACCGAGACCCAGTACACCGAGTTCTACCGCCACGTGGCGCACGCGATGGACGCGCCTTGGCTCACCATCCATCACCGCGCCGAAGGCACGATCGAATATACGGCGCTGCTCTACGTGCCGGGATCGCGCCCCGTCGACCTGTTCAATCCGGATCGCCGCCACCGCGTGAAGCTGTATCTGAAGCGCGTCTTCATCACCGACGACGCCAAGGATCTGCTGCCGGCGTGGCTCCGCTTCCTGCAGGGCGTCGTCGATACGCCGGACCTGCCGCTCAACGTCAGCCGCGAGCTCCTGCAGAAGAACCCGCTGCTCGCCAAGATCCGCGCGGGACTCACGCGCAAGGTCCTGTTGGAGCTGGCCCGAAAGGCCAAGGACGATCCCGAGTCCTACCTGACCTTCTGGGAGAACTTCGGCGCGGTGCTGAAGGAGGGCCTCTACGAGGACAAGGACGATCACCGGAAGGAGCTTCTGAAGCTCGCCCGCTTCCACTCGACCGCCTCCGACAAGCCGGTGACGCTGGACGAGTACATCGGCCGGATGAAGGAAGGCCAGGACGCGATCTACACCGCCAGCGGCGACGACCTGGAGGCGCTGCGCGCCAGCCCGCAGCTCGAAGGCTTTGCCGCCAAGGGCGTCGAGGTGCTGCTGCTGACCGACGCGGTCGACGAGTTCTGGCTGCCCTCGGTCGGAACCTACGAAGGCAAGGCTTTCAAGTCGGCGACCCGCGGCGCGCTCGACCTCGACAAGGTCAAGGACGAGACCAAGGACGAGCTGAAGGCGCAAGAGACTCCGGCCGAGCTCGGCGCCCTGCTCGCGCTGTTCAAGCTGGCCCTGGGCGACGAGGTGAAGGACGTCCGCGTCTCGTCGCGCCTCACCGACTCGGCCGTCTGCCTGGTCGCCGCCGAAGGCGATCTCGACATGCGGCTGGAGCGCCTGCTCCGACAGCACAAGCAGCTCGACAAGGCGCTGAAGCGCGTGCTCGAGCTGAATCCGAAGCACCAGCTGGTGAAGAAGCTGGCCGAGATGACCGGCAAGCACGGCGCGTCGGCCGTCCTGGAGGAAGCGGCGCATCTGCTTCTCGACCAGGCCCGCCTGCTCGAAGGCGAGCCGGTCGCCGATCCGCGCGCCTTCGCCAAGCGCCTCGGCGCGATGATGGAGCGAGGTCTCGCCGTCTAGGGAGGCGTCGCGACCGCGAGCACGCGGCCGAGACCGGCTTCCTGGATCAGCACCGCATGCGCCGCGCCCGGCGGAAGCTCGGCCGCGGCCAGCATGCGCGAGAGCGCCCCGCCCTTCCAGGCATCAACCTGCCGGATGCCGCGCACGACGTTGAACTCGGCGAGCGTCTTGCCGGCATTCTCGCCCCGCGGGACCTTGGTTTCGTGCCGGGGATCGTAGCCCACGACCCAGATCTCTCCCTCGCCCTGCCCGTCGATCCTGAGGTCGAGGCCGTCGGGCGCGCGCTTGAGCGCGACCGCCGGGCGCTGGCGCTTCGCCGCGTCGCCGATCAGGCGCTCGACCGAGGCGCGATCCGATCCGATCGCGTGCACGCCGCCGTCGATCACCATCTGCGGCGTATAGATCTGCGTCGTGCGGAGCGCGCGCGAATATTGCCGCTGGCGCCGCGTCCACGCGGCATCGGCGAAGGGATCCTTCCAGCCGAGCTGGTCCCAGTAGTCGACGTGGAAGGCGAGCGCCACCACGTCCTTCCGCTTGGCGAGGTCGCCGAGATAGGCGTCGGCTGGCGGGCAGGAATTGCAGCCTTGCGAGGTGAACAGCTCGACCAGGACCGGGCCGTCGGCGCGGACCGATTCGGCGGAAACCAGCATGGCGAGGGCCGCGAGCGAGGAAGCGAAGAAGCGCATGCGCGATGCTAACCCGCGTGGCGCCTAGGCAGCCCGTCACGTTCGGGTGAAAGCTTGCGGGCCCCGGTCAGGCGCGCGATGTCTTGGCAGTCCCCATCCCGTCCCTCCTGGAGGAATTCCATGCGTCTTTTCCTCGCCCTTGGTCTCGGCGTGGCGCTGCTCACCGCCCCGGCCTTCGCCGCCGACAAGAAGGGCCCACCGTCCTGCGCCGCCATCGACTTCCGTCCCGTCGCCCAAGGCATGAACGACGGCGAGCAGGAGTCCGGCATGTACAAGAGCCGCTTCGGCCGCATCGAGATGATGGCGACTGTCAAGGGCGGCACTCCGACCGACTACCAGGCGGTGGTCAACGGCAAGCCGCTGAAGGCGCTCAACACGCTGCCGCAGGCGGCCATCGACTGCGCCGCGACCAAGAAGGTTCCGGCGACTGCCCGCTCGGCCTCGCCGTGCGGCGATGCCGCGAAGCTCCGCGTCGTTATCACCTCATCGGGCGCCGACAAGATCCTCGCGACCTACGGCCTCAAGGGTAAGAGCTGGAACCTCTGCAAGATGGGAACGGCGGTCTGATCGGGTTTGGGCGCGCCGACCGTTCAGAAGCTCGACGACGAACTTTTGAACCGGCGCGCTAGGCCTTCAGGCGATAGCCGCGCCGCACCAGTCCGTCGACGACGAGCCACAGCGCCAGATTGATCAGCGCCAGGACGGCGACCCCGATCGCGAGGTCGCCGTCCGCGTGGCCGATGAAGCCGTAGCGGAATCCGTCAATCATGTAGAAGAACGGGTTCAGATGCGCGATGAAGCGCCACGCCTCGGGCAGGCGCTCGACCGAATAGAAAGTGCCTGAAAGAAACGCCAGCGGCGTGATGATGAAGTTGGTCATCGCCGACAGGTGATCGAACTTCTCGGCCCAGAGACCGCCCAGCACGCCGAGCAGCGCGAGCATCAGCGAGCCGGCGATCGCATAGAAGACCGCGAAGACCGGGTGCGGCAGCCCGAACGGGACCACCACCCACATCGCGATCGCGGTCGCGATGCCGACGACGAGCCCGCGCGTCACGCCGCCGGCGACCCAGGCGAGAACGAGCTCGCCTGGCCCAAGCGGCGGCATCAGCACGTCGACGATGTTGCCCTGGACCTTGCCGATCATGATCGTCGAGGACGTATTGGCGAAGGCGTTCTGGGTGATCGCCATCATCACCAGGCCCGGCGCCAGGAACAGCATGAACGGCACCTCGCCGACCATCGTGCCGCCGCGGCCCATCGCCAGAACGAAGACGGTGAGGAACAGAAGCGTGGTCACGACCGGCGCCGCGACCGTCTGGGTTCCGACCTTGAGGAAGCGCCAGACCTCCTTCTGGTAGAGCGTCCAGAGGCCGATCCAGTTGATGGTCCCGAGCGGGCGCGGATCGAGGGCGCGGGCTTCGCGGCGCGGCGGCGTGGTGTCGGGCATGAGGCCGGCACCATAGGCGCGTGAAGGGCTCGCCTCAAGGGGGCCGCCCGTGGCACGTTCGCCCCATGCCCGCCGCGCCACGCAAGCCGCCGCGCAAGGTTTCTCCGGCCTATCTGGAGCGCGCGGCGCTGGCTTACCTCGAACGCTTCGCCGCTTCGGCCGAGAGCCTGCGGCGCGTGCTGCTGCGCAAGGTCGAGAAGTCGGCGCGGGCTCACGACACCGACCGCGAGGAAGGTGCGGCTTGGGTCGACGCTCTGATCGAGCGCTACCGCCGCTCCGGCCTGCTCGACGACAAGGCGTATGCCGAGGCGCGCACCGCCAGCCTTCGACGCCAGGGACGGTCGGCCCGCGCGATCTCGGAGAAGCTGAAGGTGAAGGGGGTGGACCGCGAGGTGATCGACGCAGCCCTGGCGCCGACGCGAACCCCGGCCGACGAGCTTGGCGCCGCAGCGACCCTGGCGCGGCGGCGCCGCCTCGGGCCGTACCGGCCGGCCGCACAGCGAAGCGAGCATCGCGATCGCGATCTGGCGGTCATCGGCCGTGCCGGCTTCGGCTACGACATCGCGCGCAAGGTGATCCTCGCCGAATCGACCGACGCTCTCGACGCCTTGATCGCCGAGGCGGGATAGGCGCAGACTCCGCGACGGTCGTTCGAGGGGGAAGGCCGATGCGCCGCGCACTCCTGGCATTGCTCACCTGCATCCTGACCATGGGCGCCGCGGCAGCCATCGAGCGGGTCGATCTCGAGCTGGTGCTCGCAATCGACATCTCGGGCTCGGTCGATGCCGAAGAAGGCAAGCTTCAGCGCGAAGGCTACATCCAGGCACTCAACGATCCGGAAGTGCTGAAGGCGATCCGCTCCGGCATCGAAGGCAAGATCGCGATCGCCTATTTCGAATGGTCGGGGCCCGAGACCAAGCGCCTCCTGCTCGACTGGACCCTGATCGAGGATGAGGCGTCGGCCAAGGCCGCGGCGGCGAAGCTCGCGACGTTCCCGATCCGCTCGGCGATGTCGACCTCGATCTCGGGTGCGATGGACTATGCGGTGCCGATGTACGGCAAGGCCTTCGAGGGCCATCGCCGCGTGCTCGACATCTCGGGCGACGGCCCGAACAACGCCGGCCAGCTGATCGACATCTCGCGCGAGAACGTGGTCTCCCGCGGCATCACCATCAACGGCGTGCCGATCATCAACAACCGCCCGAACGTGACCGGCTTCCCGCAGCTCGCCGACCTCGACCTCTACTTCCAGCATTGCGTGATCGGTGGGCCGGGCGCCTTCATCGTCGTCGCCGAGGGCTTCGAGTCCTTCGCCGAGGCGATTCGGAAGAAGATGATCATCGAGATCGCCGACCTCACCTCGCCCCGCGCGCGATGGGCCGAGCTGCCGTCGGGGATCCGGATGGCCTCCGCGGCCTATCCGCCGGGATGCGACATCGGCGAAAGACAGAGCCGAGAATTCTGGCAACGGCGCTACCAGTCGCCCTACTGACCGGTCCGGGCTCCGATGCCTCGAGGCGGCTGAAACTCGGGTCCAGCATCACGGTCAGGAAGTCGATGAAGGTCTGGTCGTCGCGCTGTCGCATGAATCCACGATCACTCCGAACTCATTGATCCTCAAACGATCTTCTTTCCTCGAAGTTATGAGTTCTGGTAATATCAGACGCTGCGGCGCCATCTTCGTTCGCTGACCCAGCTTCGTGCGTTCGAGGCAGCCGGGCGCCACGGCAGCCTGACCCGCGCGGCCGAGGAGCTGTCGGTGACCCAAGGCGCGATCAGCCGCCAGGTTCGCGAGCTCGAGCGCGAGGTCGGCCAGCGCCTCTTCCGGCGCACCGCGCACGGCATCGCGCTGACGCCGGCAGGCCGCCGCCTGATGCCGTCGCTGACGGATGCGCTCGACCGCATGGACCAGGCGATGGGACAGCTCGCCGGCCGCCGCGAGGGTGAGGTGTTGACGGTGAGCCTCAGCCCGACTTTGGCGATGAAGTGGCTGATCCCGCGGCTGCCGCGATTCCACGAGGCCAATCCCGGCATCGAGGTACACGTCTCGACCGGCAACGCCTCGCCGTCGGACGAACGTTCGAACCAGCTCCCCGACGAGCTCGATCTCGGCATCCGCTGCCTGAAGGGTCCGGTGCCGGGATTCCATGCCGAGTGGTTCCTCGCCGACGACCACAGCCCGGTCATCAGCAGCGCGCTTCTTGCCTCCGGTCCGCCGCTCAAGGAGCCGAAGGACATCCTCGCCTACCCGCTGCTGCAGTCGAACTCG
>CAZZLX010000072.1:0-10976 GCA_964655235.1 uncultured Rhizobium sp. | reverse complement strand
GGCGGTTCAAATCCGTCCACCGCTACCACTTTCCCTAATCCCGATTGGCGTTTAGGCTCCTCTGAGGTCCGGGATCCTCCGGCCCGGAGGACGCGCATGGACGACCTTTACGGCTTGAAGAGGCGGGTGCTCGCGGTCGGCGCGGTGCTGACCCTGGTCTTCTTTCTCAAGTCGGCCGGCACGCTGGCCGCCCTGGTCGATCTCCCCAGCTTGTTCCTGCTTGGGTGGTGCCTGCTGCCGATCGGTCATCTCCTGACCTTCGGACGCGAGGACGATCCCGAGATCGTGAGCCTGGTGCTCCTCTGCGCCGCGGCGATGATCCTCGTCTTCGGCACCTGGGTCTATGTCGAGATGACGCTGATCCACCTGAACGCGGAGAGCACGCTCGCCTTCCTCGTCGTGCCCCTGATGCAGATGGCCATCGTGGTCCCGGCGATCCTCGCCGCATGGATCCTCCGCCAACGGGCCGAGCCTCTCCCCGCCTGAATTCGGGAACCGTGAACGCCCTCGATGTGTTTTCAGGCGTTGAGGGGGGATTTACCTGATGACGTCGATACCCACGGTGGCGCCTGCGCCGACGGATAGCGCGGGAGCAGAGGCCGTCCGGCAGGTCGGCGTCAGGCTGACCCTGGCGCAACGGCTGTTCGTGCTCGCACTGATCGCGCTGCTGCCGGCGACGCTGATGCTGGTCTACAACGAGATCGACTTCCGGCGCGCGCGTCTGGAGGAGATCCACGCCGACGCGCTGCGCAGCGCCCAGCTCGCCGCCTCCGAGGTCGAGCAGATCATCGACGGCGTGCGGGCCGTCGCTACGACGATCGCCGCAGCGCCGGTTCTCGGGGCGGGTGACACGGAGGGCTGCAATGATTTCCTGGCGAAGGTGATCGCGACCGTTCCGCAGGTTGCCGCCGTCACCGTCACCGATGCGAACGGCGACAGCCGGTGCCGCAGCAATCGCCTGCCGACCTCCCTCAACCTCTCGGACATCCCCGGATTCAAGACGGCGGTCGAGACGAAGAAATTCGCGGTCGGCCGGTATGTGACCGGCGTGGTTTCCGGCGGTCCGCGCCTGCCGGCGATCCTCCCCATCGTCGGCGCCGACGGCGCGGTCGAGGGGACGGTCGTCACCGCCGTCAACCTCGCGTGGCTGGCACAACGAGTCCGCGAGCGCGGCCTCGGCGTCGGCGACTCGGTGACGATCGCCAACCATGAAGGCGTGCTGATCGCGCGCGAGCCGGATCCCGGCCGCTTCGTCGGCACGCGCATCCCGGAGCCGTTCATGGCGCTGGTCAATGCCCCGGCGTCCGGCGCGCTGGAGGTCACGAGCCAGGACGGCACGCGCCGCATCCTGGGATACGTGCCGACGACGATGTCGCCCTTCGGCCTCTACGTCTCGGCCGGCATCGCCTCGGACGACGCCTTCGCCACGGTCGAACGGTCGACCCGCCGTAGCCTCGTCTTTCTCGCCGCCGGCAGCCTCGTCACGCTGCTGCTGGCCTGGTGGTTCGGCCACACCTACATTGCAGGCAAGGTCATGCGCGTCGTGCGCGCGGCCGAGACATGGCGGCGCGGCGACATGAACGCGCGCACCGGCATGGACGCGCGCGACGGCGAGATCGAGACCATCGCCCAGGCCTTCGACCAGCTAGTCGACCAGCTCGCGATCCGCGAACGCGAGCGCGACCGCGCCGACCAGCAGCGCGAGCTGGTCCTGCGCGAGCTGACGCATCGCGTGCGCAACGCGCTCGCCACCGTGCAATCGGTCGCCTCCCTCAGCTTCCGCAATTCGCAGGGGCCCGAGGCCTTCCGTGCCTTCAACAGCCGGCTGCAGGCGCTCGCCCGCAGCCACGAGCTGCTGACCCGCAAGCAGTGGGAGCCGGCGAACATCGCCGAGGTCGTGCGCGACGCGATCGCACCGCTCAAGGGCGACGACGACCGCCGCTTCTCGGTCGGTGGCCCGTCTGTGGCACTTTCTCCGGCGGCGACCGTCGCGATCTCGATGATGCTGCACGAACTCTGCACCAACGCGGTCAAGTACGGCGCGCTGTCGAACGATACCGGCCGCGTCTCGATCAGCTGGACGGTCGATGCCCGCCGCGACGAGATCGACCTCCGCCTGCAATGGCTGGAATACGGCGGCCCGCCAGTGACGGCGCCGACGCGGACCGGCTTCGGTTCGCGCCTGCTGCCGGCGCTCGCCCAGGAGATGGGCGGCGACGTCCAGACCTCCTACCTCAGCGAGGGAGTGAGCTGCACGATCCGGCTCCGGCTCCCGCGGGTCACCGACGCCGGCTAGCCTTCCGGCTTCGCCGACGACTGGTCGAGCTGCTACTCGATATGATCGGCCAAGGAATCATAGTTGTCGGCGAGATAGAGCATCGTGCGCCGGGAATCGGGATCGGCCATCCGCTCGGCCGCGAGGCGCACCTCCTCGGCCAGCGACCTGAACCGCTGAAGGCGATCGAGAGGCGACTCGAGAAGCACGGCTCCGGACATGGCGGCGGCATCCTAGGCCGATATGAAACGCCCATTTCGTGAGAATGCAGTGACCTATCCGGGATCGTCCCGCGACCTCTAGGCTCGCGCGCATGCTCGACGTCCTGACCGCCATCGCGCCGATATGGTTCCTGGCACATCTGTCGCCGGGACCGGATTTCCTCGTCACCGTGCGCGTGGCGATGACACAGACCCGCGCGGCGGCGCTCCGCACCGTCGGCGGCATCACGGTCGGCACCGTGATCTGGTGTGTCGCCGGGTTCTTCGGCATCCATGCATTGTTCGCCGCGACGCCGGGCCTCTACCTGTCGCTCAAATACGCGGGCGGCGCCTACCTCGCCTATCTCGGCGTCCGCATGGTGATCGCGGGCTTGAGGCCAGCCCGGGACGACGCGATGCCGCCTCCCCCGATGTCGGCGAGTTCCGCTTTCCGTCTGGGCCTCTTCACCAACCTGGCCAACCCGAAGGCGGCGCTGTTCACGGCCAGCGTCTTCGCCGCGACCCTGCCGCCCGATCCGCCCGCAACACTGGGGCTCGCCGCGACCGTCCTGATGACCGCGATCTCGAGCGCCTTCTATGGCTTCCTCGCCGTCGTGCTGACGACGCCGCGCGCAGCCGCGGCCTATGCGAGGGCGCAGCGCTGGATCGACCTCGTCGCCGGCGCCGCCTTCGTCTTCTTCGCGATCGACTTCGTCCGCAACGGCTGACGGAGCCGCGTCGCGGCGATCAGACGCCGACGCGCGCCAGGTGCTCGGCCGGATAGCGGTCGCCGGCGGTGACGCCGACCGGGAAGGCCTTCTCCAGCGACGACACCTCCTCGGCCGTGAGCCTGATCTCGAGCGCGCCGAGATTCTCCTCCAGGCGCTCGATCCGCTTGGTGCCGGGGATCGGCACGATGTCCGGCCCGCGCGCGAGCAGCCAGGCGATCGCGATCTGCGCCGGCGTCGCCTTGTGCGCGTCGGCGACCTTCTTCAGCGCCGGCAACAGCCCTGAGTTCCGCTGGATGTTCTCGGCGGCGAAGCGTGGGTGGTCGAGCCGCCGGTCGCCGGCGACCAGCGACTCCCGCGTCGGGATGATGCCCGAGAGGAAGCCGCGGCCGAGCGGGCTGTAGGGAACGAAGCCGATTCCGAGTTCGCGGCAGGTCGGCAGGATCTCGGCCTCGACCTCGCGCGTCCACAGCGAGTACTCGGTCTGCAGCGCCGCGATCGGATGCACCTTCTGCGCGCGGCGGATCGACTTGGCGCTGGCTTCCGAGAGCCCGAGGAAGCGCACCTTGCCCGCCTTCACCAGATCGGCCATCGCGCCGACCGTGTCCTCGATCGGCACGTTCGGATCGACGCGGTGCTGGTAGTAGAGGTCGATCACGTCGACGCCGAGCCGCTTCAGCGATCCGTCGCAGGCCCGACGCACGTTCTCGGGCGTGCCGTCGATGCCGCTCTTCCCCTCCAGCGTCACCTGACCGAACTTGGTCGCGAGCACGACCTTGTCGCGGATGCCCTTGATCGCCTTCCCCACCACCGTCTCGTTCTGGCCCATGCCGTAGGCGTCGGCGGTGTCGAGCAGCGTCAGGCCGCGCTCGACCGCGCGGTGGATGGTGGCGATCGACTGGTCGTCGTCGGCCATGCCGTATACCGACGACATGCTCATGCAGCCGAGTCCGAGGGCCGAAACCGTCAGGCGCTGTCCGAGGGTGCGCTGCTGCATGCTATTCTCCGGATCGGTCGATCTCCCAAGTCTCCCTGCTTTCGCCGGCGCCGACAACTCCTCCGATCCGTGACCTCCGACACTTCATTCAAAGGCTTCCGCGACCCGGTCTTCGGCCGCTATCTCGCAATGCGTTTCCTGATCTCGATCGCGACGGGCATGCAGGCGACCGCGGTCGGCTGGCAGGTCTACGACCTCACCGGCGATCCGATCGCGCTGGGGTTCGTCGGCCTGGCGCAGTTCGCGCCGATCATTCCGCTGATGCCGGTCTCGGGCCAGGTCGCCGACCGTGTCGACCGCCGCCGCATCATCCAGGTTTCGGCGCTGATGTACCTCGCCTGCATGCTGGGGCTGGCGCTGCTGCCGAGCGTGCTCGGGCACTGGTCGATCTACGCAATGCTCGTCGTCTTCGGCGCGACGCGCGCCTTCGACCACCCGGCCTCCAGCGCCATCCTGCCGAAGCTGGTCGAGCCTCCACATATCCGTGCGGCGATCGCGCTTTCCTCCTCGGTCGGCCAGGTCGCCTACATCGCCGGACCGGCGCTCGGCGGCCTCCTCTACGCCCTCGGCTCCGAAGCCGTCTACGGCACCGCGATGGCGCTGGTCGTCTTAGGATTGATCGCCGCGACCGGTCTGCCGCCGTCGCTGCCGTCGCAGGATCCCGATGCCAAGGAGCGGCCGTCGGTCTTCGGCGGCGTCCGGTTCATCTGGTCCAACCAGGCCATCCTCGGCGTGATCGCGCTCGACCTCTTCGTCGTGATGGTGGCGAGCGCCACGGCGATCCTGCCGGTCTTCGCGAAGGACGTGCTCGACGCCGGGCCGATCGGCCTCGGCATCCTCCGCAGCGCGCCCTCGGTCGGAGCGCTCCTGATCGGTGCGTTCCTCGCGTGGCGGCCGATCGAGCGCCGCGCCGGCCTCGTCTTCCTCTGGTCGCTCGCGGGATACGGCGTCGCCACCGCGCTATTCGGCATCTCGACCAGCTTCGTGCTGTCGACCGCGGCGCTGATGCTCTACGGCGCGACCGACCAGCTGAACGTGATCGTCCGCATGTCGCTGATCCAGATCGGCACGCCCGATCACCTGCGCGGGCGCGTCTCGGCGGCCAACGCGATGGCGATCAACATGTCTAACCAGCTGGGCGGGCTCGAAGCTGGCCTGACCGCCGCCTGGCTCGGCGCGCCCGGCGCGCTGCTGCTGGGCGGCGCCCTGACGCTGCTGCTCTCCAGCCTCGGCGCGATCGTGTTCCCGAAGCTGCGCCGGGTCGACCGGCTGTGAGCGAGGCCGCGTCTCATGCGCGCTTCCATCGCCTTCTCTCGGCCCGCTTCTGCTCGCAGATGGCGACGCAGATGCAGGCGACCGCCGTCGCCTGGCAGGTCTACGACCTGACCGGCGATCCGGTGGCGCTGGGACTGGTCGGCCTCGCGCAGTTCGCGCCGGCGATCCCGCTGATGCCGCTCGCCGGCCAAGCCGCCGACCGCTTTGAGCGCCGCCTCATCCTGCTTGCCTGCTACGTCGCGTTCATGGGCACCATGGCGGCGCTGATCGCCGCCGCGCATGTCGGAAGCCCCGCGCTGATCTATGCCGTGATCGCGGTGTTCGGCGCGGCGCGCGTCTTCGAGGCGCCAGCCGCGACCTCGCTGGTGCCGAATCTGGTCGATGCGGGTTTCCTGAAACGCGCGATCGCGATGTTCTCCTCGGTCAACAAGACCGCAACGATCGCCGGGCCCGCGCTCGGCGGCTTCCTCTACGCGCTCGGCGCCGAGGCGGTCTATGGCACCGGGATCCTCCTGCTCGTCTTCGCGCTGGTCCGCGTCGCCAGGATCGGATCGACCGGTACGCCTGGCGGCGAGCGCACCGGCGCCGTGACCTCGCCGTGGGAAGGCCTCGCCTTCATCTGGCGGCAGAAGCTCATCCTCGCCTCGATGAGCCTCGACCTCATCGCCGTCATCTTCTCCGCCGCCGCCGGCCTGCTGCCGATCTTCGCCAAGGATATCCTCGAGGTCGGGCCATGGGGATTGGGCCTGCTGCGCAGCGCCCCGGCGGCGGGCGGCCTCACGCTCGGCCTGATCCTGTCGCGCCACCCGATCGAGCGGCATGCCGGGTCCGTGCTGCTGTCGATGATCGCGATCTTCGGCTGCGCCGCGGTCGCCTTCGCCTTTTCCACCAGCTTCGCGCTGTCGCTGGCGCTTCTCGCGGTCATGGGCGCGGCCGATCAGGTGAGCGTCGTCATCCGCGGCTCCATCATGCAGATCATGACGCCCGATCCGCTACGCGGCCGCGTCGCCGCCGCCTACAACCTGTCCACCAACATGTCGAACCAGATGGGAATCTTCGAGGCCGGCCTCGCCGCCGCGTGGCTCGGCCCGGTCGCCGCCGTCGCGGTCGGCGGGACCATCGCCGCGGCCACCGCCGGCGCCTGGGCGATCCTCTTCCCGGGCCTCCGCCGCATCGACCGGCTCTGACGCGCAACCTGCCTCCGTCGCCCGGCCTTAACTCAGGGAACGACGGAGTGTCCGATGGACAGCAACGAATCCTACGAGGAATGGGAGCGCCTCTGCGAGGAGCTCAGCATCGCCCAGGGCGAGTACATGGAGCTGCACGGTGTCCTGGTGAAGAAGGCGACCGGCGAGATCGGCCTGGTCGGCGGCCCGACCACCAGCGATTTCGAACGTGCCAACGAGGCCAAGGCGCGGGTCGAACGCCTGCAGACCCAGCTGGACGAGTTCCTGAAGCGGCACATCGACGTCGCCAGCTGAACTAGGCCCGGAAGGAGCGGAACGCCGCTTGCCGGTCGTCGTTCCACTATATTAGAATTCCTTCCATGGCCGTTCCGAAGCCCAAGGCCGGGCCCGAAACCCTGGAAACCAAACTTGCCGAAAGGCTGGCGAAGACCCGCGCCGCCCGCGGCCTGACTCTCGACGAGCTGGCCGAGGCGTCGGGGGTCAGCCGGGCGATGATCTCGCGCATCGAGCGCGGGGAGTCGAGCCCGACCGCGATGGTACTCGGCCGTCTCGCCGCCGGGCTCGACGTCTCGCTCTCCTCGCTCTTCGCCGAGGTCGAGGGTCCCGTGGAACCGGTCGCGCGCTTCGACCGCCAGCCGGTGTGGCGCGATCCCGAGACCGGCTATATCCGCCGCGACGTGGCGCCGCCCAACACCGGGTCGAGCCAGAACATCGTGCGCGTCGAGCTGCCGGCCGGCGCGCGCGTCGCCTATCCTGCCTTCTCCTACGCCAACACCGACCACCACATCCTGCTGCTCCGCGGCAAGCTCCGCTTCGGCAATGGCGCGCGCGTCTTCGATCTCGATGAAGGCGACTGCCTGCGCCTGCCCGAGGCGGCCGACAGCTGGTACTTCAACCCCGGTCCCGCGACCGCCGAATACCTGGTGATCATCATCCGCCTCCCCGGATTCGGGAGGAGCGCATGACCCGCACCCTGGTGAAGCTGGAGCCGTCGAGCCGCGCCAGGATCGGCCACAATGGCGGGCCGCCGCTCGAGCTCACCTCGAACGCGCTGCTGTGGCGGCGCGCCTCGACCAAGGCGTGGAAGACGCCGCCGCGCGAGATCGCGCTTCGCCGGCTCGCGCAGGCGGAATCGCTCGGCGTCACCTATCGGGAGTTCACCAGCGTGCTGATGGATCGCGGCCGCCGCCTCTCGGCGCTGGTGTTCGCGCCCGGCACGGTCGACGTGCGCAAGCCCGAGGTACGCCGCAAGTTCGCGACGCTGGGCGAGCCCAAGGTGCTGCTGCTGATCGACCGCCGCCCCGGCGCGTGGGTGCCCGGCGCCGAGAAGCATCTCGGCGACAAGCCGATGACGATCCGCTGGCTCCCGGCCGGCAGCTACACGGAGGCGATCACCGGCTCGATCACGCGCTTCCTCGCCGAGCACAGCCTCATGCCGGGCGAGACGATAATGGTCGGGCGCAACGACGCCGACCTCGCTGCCGCCGAGGCCGCCGGCCTCGCCGTGTTCAAGTGGGCGACGGACTACTACGCCGGAGCATGACCGCGTCCGAAGGCGGTGCTCATGCGTTCGTGATCGCCAAAGTGTAACCGCGGTTGGGCACAGGACGAACGGATAGCGCCGCATCCGCGGCCCCGAACGTCCATTCCCAGGAGATACCGCCGTGAACCGACGCCAGCTTCTCGCGACCTTCGTGGCGGTCGCCGCCATCTCCTCCGCGTCCCTTGGCTTTGCTGCGGCGGGGAAGCCTTTCGATCAGCAGGCCTTCGACGCAGCGCAGGCCGCAGGCAAGTCTATCCTGGTCGACGTCTCCGCGCCTTGGTGCCCGGTCTGCAAGGCGCAAGCCCCGATCCTGTCGAAGCTTCGTGGCGACGCGAAGTACAAGGATCTGGTTTCCTTCAGCATCGACTTCGACTCGCAGAAGGACTTGCTGCGGAAGTTCAACGTTCAGAAGCAGAGCACCCTGATCGTCTTCAAGGGCAAGGCCGAGATGGGGCGGTCGACGGGCGACACCAATCCGGCATCAATCGAGGCTCTGGTCGGGAAATCGGTTTAGGGCGTCGTGGGCAGCATCGCGCTGGCCCTGCTCGCAGGCCTCCTGTCGACGCTGTCGCCCTGCGTCCTGCCGCTGGTGCCAATCGTTGTCGCCGCCGCCGTCGGCGAGCACCGCTTCGGTCCGGCGGCGCTCGCGGCAGGTCTGGCGCTGTCCTTCGTCGCGATCGGCCTGTTCGTCGCGACGATCGGGTTCTCGATCGGACTGGATCAGGAGATCTTCCGGTCGATCGCGGCGGTGCTGCTGATCGCAGCGGGGGGTGCGCTGGCGATGCCGGGTATCGCGCTTCGTCTCGCCGCGGCCGCGGGTCCGGCCGGCAACTGGATCGCCATGCGTACCGATGGGCTGTCGACACGGGGCCTCGGCGGGCAGTTCGGCGGTGGCCTCGTGCTCGGCGCCGTATGGAGTCCCTGCGTCGGTCCCACCCTCGGCGCCGCCTCGGTGCTGGCGGCGCGATCGGAGAACCTCGCCGGCGTCACGCTGACCATGTCGGCCTTCGGCCTCGGCGCGGCGCTGCCGCTCCTCGGGATCGGGCTCATGTCGCGCCAGGCGTTGCTGCGCTGGCGCGGGCGGCTGCTCGCCGCCGGAAGCGGGGGCAAGGCGGCCATGGGCGCGCTGCTGGTCGTGATCGGCGCATCGATCCTCACCGGCCTCGACAAGCGGATCGAGGCGGTGCTGGTCGAAGCCTCTCCTGCCTGGCTCACAGATCTTACGACGCGATTCTGATCCGCAACCTCCTCAACGGTTGACCGTCATCCGATTGCCGGAGGCGTAGTGCTTCAGGCCGCGGTCGAACACGAGCACCGCGAGCGCGCCATAGATGAGCGCAGCGGCGATCACGGTCAGCGCTTTCACCGGATCGGCGTCGCGCACGGCCTCGACCGGCACCTGTGAGGTGAACGCCACCGGGATCAGCGTGAACAGCAGAATTCGGAACCCGGGCGCGAAGATGTGCTGCGGGTAGACCGAGGCGATCACCAGCACTTCCCAGAACTGGTCGGCGAGCTTGCGCGCATCAGGCCACCAGAACACCGCGCATTGCGTGATCGCGATGCTGGCGAGCATGACGACTCCGCCGGCGAGCGACAGGCCCACCAGCAGCGGCAGATCGGCGACGCTGCGCCCGCCCAGCCATAGCCACAGCACGAAGGCGCTGGCGACGTCGCCGAGGCCGGCCGGGATCGAGCGCGACATCAGCAGGCTCGGCAATGGATGTCGCGGACGCCCCAGATGCACGTCGAGACCGCCGTCGAGGATGGTGCGCGCCATGTCGCGCACGCCGCCGGCCAGCGCCATTGCGAGACCGAAGCCGAACGCGGTGATGCCATAGAGCATCGCCATGTCCTCGCGTCCCCAGCCGCGGAGATCGGGGAAGCGCTGGAAGTAGAGAGCCCAGATCGCGAAGAAGATGAGATTGTTGATCGCCATCAAGGCGAGTTGCATCGCCGCCTGCCCGGGCCTGGCGAAGCCCGCGCGCAGGTTGGTCGCGACCAGGGCGGCGAGATAGCCGATCATCCCTAGACCCCTTCGCGAACGAAGCGGCGTGTCGCCGCGGCGGCGATCGCGGTGACGGCCAGCGCCGCCGCCGCGATCCACAGCGCCTGCCAGCCGAGCACGACGAGCGGATCGCCGCCTAGCACGAGGCTCGCCGGATGGAAGAGGATCGCCGCGAACGGCGTCGCCTCGCTCGCGTCGCGCAGCCACGCCGGATAAAGCGTGACCGGGATGAAGAGACCGCCCAGCACGAAGACCAGCTTCTGCCAGATCCAGTAGACCGGCGCGGGTGTGCCGACCCACACGGTCGAGAGACCGATGACGATCTGGAACAGCAGCGCCAGCACGCCGCCGAGGATCGAGGTCGCGACGAGCCATGGCACCGTCGACCACCCGATCGGGATGGTGCCGGTGGCGAGCGTCGCCAGCACGACGCCGAAGGTGAGGAAGGCCAGCACGCGAAAGACCGTGCCGCCCATCTCCTCGGCGACGCGCGCCGCCGTATAGGCGAGCGGGCGCGTCAGCGCCGCTTCGATCGCGCCGGTGCGGATGTCCTCCTCGATCTCGCGGAAGGCGAATCCGACCGAGAAGATGATCGCCTCCGTAACCATGACGTACCAGGCCAGCCGATCTGCGTCGGGCTCGAGCGCGGTCAGCGGCGTCGCCCGCCAGATCGTGGCGAAGATCAACACCGGCAGCGAGAACAGCAGCAGGCGGCCGGCGAGGCCGAAGCGGTCCGACGTCGCCTCCCGCCAGCCGAGGCGCA
>CAZZLX010000071.1:0-11137 GCA_964655235.1 uncultured Rhizobium sp. | reverse complement strand
CTCGATCCGAAGGTGCTGCACGAGCGCCTGCCCGGCATCTCAGAAACCGCGCGCATCTTCGCCGGCGTCGACGTGACCCGCGAGCCGATCCCGGTGCAGCCGACCGTGCACTACAACATGGGCGGCATTCCGACGAACTATCACGGCGAGGCGATCCGCCCGACCAAGGACAGCCCGGATGCCATCTGCCACGGCCTGATGGCGATCGGCGAGGCGGCCTGCGTCTCGGTCCACGGCGCCAACCGCCTCGGCACCAACTCGCTGCTCGACCTCGTGGTCTTCGGCCGTGCCGCCGCGCACCGGGCCGCCGAGACGGTGAAGCCGGGCCAGGCGCACAAGCCGCTCTCGGCCTCGGCCGGCGAACAGGCGCTGGCCCGTCTCGACCGCTTCCGCAACGCCAAGGGCGGCAGCCCGACCGGCAAGATCCGGCTCGAGATGCAGAAGGCCATGCAGCAGCACGCCGCCGTCTTCCGCGACCAGGGCTCGATGGAAGCCGGTATCCGCAAGATCGCCGGCGTGCACGCGTCGATGGCGGACATCGGTGTCACCGATCGCTCGATGATCTGGAATTCCGATCTGGTCGAGACCCTCGAGCTCGACAACCTGATCGGCCAGGCGATCGCGACGCTCGCCTCGGGCGAGGCGCGCAAGGAAAGCCGCGGCGCGCATGCCCGCGACGACATCAAGGACCGCGACGACGTCAACTGGATGAAGCACTCGCTCGCCTGGGTTGACGGCAAGGGCAAGGCGACGCTGGGATATCGCAACGTCCACATGTACACGCTCTCGAACGAGATCCAGGTCATCCCGCCCAAGGCGCGGGTCTACTAGAGGACGCGCGCTATGGCCGAATTCACCCTCCCCCAGAACTCCAAGGTCACCGAAGGCAAGACCCACAAGGCGCCGGAGGGGACCAAGCGCGTCGTCAAATTCCGGATCTATCGATGGGATCCCGACTCGGGCGCCAATCCGCGCCTCGACACCTTCGAGATCGACCGCGACCAGTGCGCGCCGATGGTTCTGGACGCGCTGATCAAGATCAAGACCGAGATCGACTCGACGCTGACCTTCCGGCGCTCCTGCCGCGAAGGCATCTGCGGCTCGTGCTCGATGAACATCGACGGCACCAACACGCTCGCCTGCCTGAAGCCGATCGACGAGGTGAAGGGCGCGGTCGACATCTACCCGCTGCCGCACATGCCGGTGATCAAGGATCTGGTCCCCGATCTCTCGGTGCCGTACGCGCAGTACGCCTCGATCCAGCCCTGGCTGCAGACGGAGTCGCCGCCGCCGCCGGACGTCGAGCGCCGGCAGAGCCCGGAAGAGCGCGCCAAGCTCGACGGTCTCTGGGAATGCGTGCTCTGCTTCTGCTGCTCGACCAGCTGCCCGAGCTACTGGTGGAACGGCGACCGCTACCTGGGTCCGGCGATCCTGCTCCAGGCCTATCGCTGGATCGTCGACTCGCGCGACGAGGCGACCGGCGAGCGGCTTGACGCGCTGGAGGATCCGTTCCGTCTCTATCGCTGCCACACGATCATGAACTGCACGCGCACGTGCCCGAAGAGCCTGAACCCGGCGAAGGCCATCGCCGAGATCAAGAAGCTGATGGTGGCACGCCGCTAGGCCTTTACCGGAGGGGAGACGAACGTGGCTGGGACTGGACCTTGGATTCTGGGCGGAATCATTGCCGCTACCGCGCTCTACGCGCTCATGATCGCCTCGCACGCGCATAGCCAGGGGACCTACTATGCGGGCCTGCTCTACGCGGGTTTCGCCTTCCTGTTCATCATGGGCATGATCCGCCGCGGCTACGACAAGCTCGACGCCCGGCACTGATGCCGAGCTGGGATCCGACCCAGTACGCCAAGTTCGGCGACCATCGCTTACGTCCCGCGCTCGACCTGATCGGGCGAATTCCGACAGTCAACGCCCGCCGCATCGTCGATCTCGGCTGCGGGCCGGGCGAGATCACCGAGATCCTCGCCGCCCGCTGGCCCGAGGCCGAGACGATCGGCCTCGACTCCTCTCCCGACATGCTGAAGAAGGCGCACGCCCTGAGCGGCCTTGCCCGCTACGTCGAGGGCGACGTCGCGACCTGGTCGCCGGATCCCAAGGTCGACCTGCTGTTCTCGAACGCCTGCCTGCAATGGCTTCCGGATCACGAGCGCCTGTTCCCGTGGCTGGTCGAGCAGGTGGCGAAGGGCGGCACGATCGCGATCCAGATGCCGCACAACCACGACCAGCCGTCGCACCGGCTCATCGCGCGCCTGTCGGAGGAGACGCCGTTCAAGCGGCAACTTGCCGGCAAGCTGCGTCACGATCCCGTCGCGTCGCCCGACACATACTGGCGTCTGCTGAAGCCGCTGGTGGCGAAGATCGACGTCTGGGAGATCGACTACCTGCAGGCGCTCGCGGGCGAGGATCCGGTGCTGAGCTGGACGACGGGAACCGCGCTTCGTCCCGTGCTGGACGCGCTCGACGACGAACTCCGCCCGCAGTTCGTCGAGAAGTATCGCGACGGCTTGCGGGCGGCCTATCCGCGCGAGGCCGACGGCTCGACGCTCTTCCCGTTCCGCCGCCTGTTCATCCTCGCCGAGCGCTAGTCGAGCTGCAGCATCACTGCTTTGAGATAGGCCGACTCCGGCAGCAGCGGGTGCACCGGGTGGTCGGCGGCCGCGCCGGCCTGGCGGAGAATGCGGCCCGAACGCCGTGCGCGGCCGATGCCGCGCGTGACCTCGGTCAGGAACGACGGCGCGTCGACGTTGTGCGAGCAGGACGCCGCGAACAGGAAGCCGCCGGGAGCGACGAGGCGGGCGGCCATCTCGGCGAGCTTGCGATAGCCCTTGAGCCCGGTGACGAGATCCTTCTTCGACTTAACGAACGCCGGCGGATCGACGACGACGATGTCGAAGCGCTCGCCGGCGGCGCCGCGGCGCTCCAAATCCTTGAAGGCCTCCGCCTGCACGAAGCGCACGCGGTCGCCGACGCCGTTGAGATCGGCGGCGCGCTTCGCGAGGTCCAGCGCCAGCTCGGAGCGGTCGACCAGCACGGTCTCTTTCGCCCCCGCCGCCGCGGCCTGCAGGCCGAAAGCACCGGTGTGCGTATAGACGTCGAGAACGCGCGCGCCCTTGGCGAGGTCGGCGACGGCGCGGCGGTTGTCGCGCTGGTCGAAGAACCAGCCGGTCTTCTGGCCCTCGGTCACGTGGGCGAGAAAGGCGACGCCGTTCTCCTCGAAGCGGACCGGTCCGTCGATCGCACCGCGGGCGATGCGCACGCCTTCGGCGAGCCCCTCGACCGAGCGGAGCGCCGAGTCGTTCCGGATCACGATGGCGCTCGGGCGGACCGCGGCGTCGATCGCCTCCACCAGCGCGTCCGAGAGCTTGTCCATGCCGGCTGAATTGACCTGGGCGACGACGACGTCGCCGAAGCGGTCGATCACCGTGCCCGGCAGGCCGTCGGCCTCGGCATGGACCAACCGGTAGAACGGTTTGTCGAACAGGCGCTGGCGAAGCTCGAGCGCGTAGGTGATCCGCCGGTTGAGCCAGCCCGTAACGATGGCGGCATCGGCGTCTCGTTCGAGCAGCCGGCCGGCGATCAGTGAATGGGGATCGAAGAATCCCGTGCCGAGCGGCCGGTTGTCGTGGCTGACGAAGCGGACGACGGTGCCCCGCGCCAGCGCCTTGGCCTCGGGCGTCATCTCGATCTCGTTCGAGTAGATCCAGGGATGGCCTTCGAGCGCGCGCTTGTGGCGGCCGGGCTGGAGTCGGATATCGGGACGGAGCGAGGATGTCATCGGCCGCCTTCTATAGGCGCACCGGCCGCTTTCGGCTAGAGTGCGCCGCCAACATGAACGAGCGCGAAGAACAGCTGAGGCGGGACGCGACGGCGATGGCCGAGGCCATCGACCGCGAGCTCCAGGCCGCGTTCCGGCCCGTGGCCGACCATGCGGAGCGGGTGCGCGACGTCTCCCAGGAGCTGACCCTGGTCGCCGACCGGGCGACGCAGCGGGCCGAGGCGCTGCGCGGCGACGAGCTCGCCGACCGCGGCGCCGTCGCCGAGCTGGTGGCGATGGCGGAGATCCTCCGCAGCCTTTCCGGCGAGCTGCACGTCATGGCGCAGCGGTCGGTGCTGGATCTGGAGGAGCTCAAGAGCCGGCTGACGCAGACCGTGCGCGCGACCGCGCTCGGCAACCGGCGGCGCTACGAGCGCTTCGACGTCGACGTGCAGGCGGAAGCCGCCTTCTCGGGCCGCCGCGAGCCGGCGCGCGTGGTCAACCTCTCGCTCGGCGGCGCGAAGATGGATCTGGCAATCAACCGCGCGATCGGCACCTCGGTGGCGCCGCGCGTCGCCGGGCTGACGCATGAGCTTGAGGCCGAGGTGGTGCGGGTGACCGAGGACGGGACCCAGCTCCGCTTCACCATCGGCGACACTGCGGCCGAGGAGCTCCGGCGCTTCCTTGAGCGGATCGGATCGGCCAGGCCCGGATCGATCGAGCCAGGTCAAGGCGGTTGATGCGGCGGGCGGCGTTCGTGCTCGCCGCGGTCGCCCTCCTCGCCACAGGCTGCTCGCCGCTCGGGCTCCTCAACTGGGTCAATCCCGAGCCCGCCTACGATCGCGTCGAGCTCGCCTACGGGCCGCATCCGCGCCAGCGCCTCGATCTCTACCGGCCAAAGAACGCGGCGGGCGCGCTGCCGGTCGTCGTCTTCTTCTACGGCGGCGGCTGGGAGGCGGGCGACAAAGCGGGCTACCGTTTTGCCGCGCTGGCGCTGGTCGAGCAGGGCTTCGTGGTCGCTGTCCCGGACTATCGGGTCTATCCGGAAGTCCTGTTCCCCTCCTTCCTCGAGGACGCGGCCAAGGCCGTCGCCTTCACCCGCGATCATGCAGCCGCGCAAGGAGGCGACCCCAAGCGACTCTTCCTGATGGGGCACTCGGCAGGCGCCTACAACGCGGCGATGCTGGCGCTCGACGCGCAATTCCTTGCCGCCGAAGGCGTGCCGACGAGCGCGATCGCCGGCATGGTCGGGCTTGCCGGTCCCTACGACTTCCTGCCGCTGACTTCGACGACGCTGCAGTCGATCTTCGCCCAGCCCGACATGGCGAGAACGCAGCCGATCACCTTCGCGCGCAAGGACGCGCCGCCCATGCTGCTCGCGACCGGAGACGTCGACGGGACCGTATTCCCGCGCAACACCCGGAACCTCGGACGGCGCCTCACCGAGATCGGGGCGCATGTGGAGACGATCGAGTATGCGGGCCTCGGCCATGCGGGTATCGTGATCGCGCTGTCGCCGCTGTTCCGCGGCACCGCACCCGTGCTCGCCGACGTCACCCGCTTTCTGAAAGCGAGATCGTAGAGGGGGAGTTCATGACCGGTCATCACCACGGCCATACGCTGCACCGCCACCAGGGCCATATCGGCTGGAACAACGCGAACAAGCCGGTGCTGACGATCGCACCGGGCGAGACCGTCTCCTTCGAGGTGGCCGAGGCGTCGGGCGGGCAGCTCTCGCCGTCCTCGGTGCTGGCCGATGTCACCTCCATGGATTTCGGCAAGGTGAATCCTGTCACCGGCCCGGTGCTGATCGACGGCGCCAAGCCCGGCGACGCGCTCAAGGTGACGATCGTCTCGTTCCGGCCTTCGGGCTGGGGCTGGACCGCGAACATCCCAGGCTTCGGGTTGCTCGCCGACCAGTTCAAGGACCCGGCGCTGCATCTCTGGAAATACGATCCGTCGAGCCTGGCGCCGGCGATGTTCGGGCCCGGCGGCCGCGTGCCGCTGAAGCCCTTCACCGGCACGATCGGCGTGGCGCCGGGCGAGCCCGGTCTGCACTCGATCGTCCCGCCGCGCGCCGTCGGCGGAAACATGGACATCCGCGACATGGCCGCCGGCACCGAGCTCTATCTGCCGGTCCAGGTGCCGGGTGCCTTGTTCTCCGTCGGAGATACACACGCGGCGCAAGGCGATGGCGAGGTCTGTGGCACCGCGATCGAGAGCCCGATGGAGGTCACGCTCAAATTCGACCTCGTTCGTGGCGCCAATCTTTCGATGCCACGCTTCACCACGCCGGGCCCGGTCACGCGCCATCTCGATGGCGCCGGCTACGAGGTCACCACAGGCATCGGCCCCGACCTGATGGAAGGCGCCCGCGCCGCCGTCCAGGGCATGATCGATCTTCTCTGCAAGAAGACCGGCATGGCGGCGGTCGACGCCTACATCCTCTGCAGCGTCTGCGGCGATCTCCGAATCAGCGAGATCGTCGACCAGCCGAACTGGGTCGTCTCCTTCTACTTCCCGCGGATCGTGCTGACCTAGACCGCGAGATAGGCGCGGGCCAGGCTCTCGTCGGCGGCAAGCGCCGCGACGGGACCCGAGAAGCGGATGCGGCCCTGTTCGATGATCGCCGCGCGGTCGGCGACGCGAAGCGCGAAGCGCAGGTTCTGCTCCGACAGCAGGACGGCAAGACCCTCGCGCTTGAGCGCCAGGGTCGCTTCCGCCATCGCCTCGACGATGACGGGCGCCAGCCCCTCCGACGGCTCGTCGAGCAGAAGGCAGCGCGGATTGCCCATCAAGGTACGGCCCACGGTCAGCATCTGCTGCTCGCCGCCCGAGGTCTCGCCGGCGCGCCGGTCCTTCAGTTCCTTGAGCCTCGGGAACAGGCGGTAGACGCGCTCCTCGTCCCACGACGGCCCGCCCGCGCGCGGCGGCTGGCGGCCGACGTCCAGGTTCTCGGCGATCGTGAGCCCGGCGAAGACACGGCGGTCCTCCGGCACGTAGCCGAGGCCCGCACGGGCGATCCGGTGCGGCGGCATGCCGTCGATGCGGCGGCCATCGAACTCGACCGATCCTCCGGTCGGCGGAACCAGGCCCATGATCGCCTTCAGCGTCGTCGACTTGCCGGCTCCGTTGCGACCGAGAAGGACCAGGATCTCGCCGGTCGCGACCGTCAGATCGACGCCGAACAGCACCTGGGCGCGGCCGTAGCAGGCCTCGAGTCCGGCGACGGTCAGCATGGGCCGTCCCCATGGCCGAGATAGACCTCGCGCACGCGCGCGTCAGCACGGATCGCGGCCGGGTCGCCCGCGGCGATCATTCTGCCGCGGTCGAGCACCAGGACGCGGTCGGCGTGACCAAAGACCACGTCCATGTCGTGCTCGGTGAAGAGGACGGCGAGCGTCGTCTCGCGCGCAAGCGCGGCGATCAGCTTCATCAGCTGGCGACGCTCGGCCGGCGCCATGCCGGCGGTCGGCTCGTCCATCAGCAGCAGGCGCGGCTGGCATGCGAGCGCCAGCGCCAACTCGAGCCGCTTCACGTCGCCATAGGCGAGATCGGCGGCTGGCCGGTGCGCCGCGGCGGAGAGGCCGACGCGCTCGAGTATGTGCTCGCTGCGGCCGCGCGATGCGACCGAGATATTCTCGGCGACGGTCATCGAGGCGAAGACCTGGGCGACCTGGAAGGTGCGGCCGAGCCCGAGCCGGGCGCGGCGCGACGGCGAGAGGCGGGTGATGTCGGTGCCGTCGAGCCGCACCTCCCCGGCGTCGGCCGCGACCTGCCCGCCGATCAGGGCGAAGCAGGTCGACTTGCCGGCGCCGTTGGGGCCGATCATCGCGACGATCTCTCCGGCCGCGACCTCGAGATCGACGCCATCGACGGCATGGACGCCGCCATAGCTCTTGGCGAGTCCGGTCGCTACGAGCAGCGTCATCCGCGCGGCTTTCGCAGAAGGCCGGCGAGGCCGCGCGGCGCGAACAGCACGAGCGCCAGGATGACCACGCCGACCATCGCGCGCCAGAACTCGATGCGCCGGGCGGTCTCGTCCTGCAGCCAGGTGAAGAGCCCGGCGCCGAGCACCGGGCCGAGCGGCGACGCCATGCCGCCGAGCAGCACCATCACGAGGCCGTCGACCGAACGCGGGATCGCCAGCGTCTCCGGCGACAGGCTGCCCTTGGAGTAGACATAGAGGCCGCCGGCAAGCCCGGCGACCGCAGCAGAGATTACCAGCGCCGATCGGCGGAGCGCGGACACGTCGAGCCCGACGGCTTCTGCGCGAGTCTGCGAGTCGCGGGCCGCGCGGATCGCGTAGCCGAGACGTGCGCCCTCGATCCACCGGAGCAGCGCCCAGGCGGCAACGGCAAGGGTCAGGACGAGGAGGTAGTAGTGCCGCTTGTCGGCAACGGCCGCCGCCGGCCAGATGCCGACGAGCCCGTTCGAACCGCCGGTCAGCGCGTCCCACTGGAAGGCGAGCGACCAGACGATCTGCGCGAAGGCCAAGGACAGCATGGCGAGATAGACGCCGGAGAGCCGGACAGCGACGAGGCCGAAGGCGAGCGCGCCGACGGCGGCGGTCGTCGGTGCGGCGGCGAGCGCCGCCGTCATGGGCCAGCCGAGTTTCAGCGCCGCGATTGCCGCGGCATAGGCGCCGAGGCCGAAGAACGCGGCGTGACCGAAGGAGACGAGGCCGGCCGGGCCGACGAGCCAGCGGAGGCTGGCGGCGAAGAGCGCGAGGATGACGATATCGACCGCGAGGACCAGCGTGTAGCCGCCGAGCAGCAGCGGCAGCGCGAGAGCGATCGCGACCGGAATCCAGACCATCGGCGGGATGGCCACGCTGCTTTCGGCATCGGGTGCCCGCGCCGGCGGCTCGGGTCTCCCGAGCAGGCCGTGCGGGCGGAAAGCCAGCACAACCGCCATGACCATGAACTCGATCACCAGTGTCGCCTTTGAGAGGCCGAGGCCGATGCAGAAGGCCTTGAGCTCGGCAATCAGCAGCGAGGCGAGGAAGGCGCCGGGCAGGCTGCCCAGCCCGCCTACCACCACTACGACGAAGGCGTCGGCGACGATCGCGAGATCGAGCGAGAGATTTGCCGGCTCGCGCGGCAGCTGCAGCGCACCGCCGAGTCCGGCCAGCGCCGATCCGAGCGCGAAGACGAGCGTGAACAGGCGGGCCTGGTCGACGCCGAGGGCCGCGGTCATCTCGCGGTCCTCGGTTGCGGCCCGGATCAGCCGGCCGAAGCGCGTTTTGGTCAGCAGCAGCCAGAGCCCGGCCATGACCAGCGGCCCGAGCGCGATCAGCAGCAGGTCGTATTGCGGGACCGAGCGGCCGAAGATCGAGATCGCACCGGTGAAGCCGGGTGCGCGGGGACCAAGGATGTCCTCCGGCCCCCAGATCCAGAGCGCGGCGTCCTTGACGATGAGAACGACCGCGAAGGTGGCGAGCAGCTGCAGCAGTTCGGGTGCACGATAGAGCGGGCGCAGGATCACGCGCTCGACGACGAGGCCGACGGCACCGACCGCGAGGCCGGCGCAGGCGACCGCGCCCCAGAACCCCAGCGGCGTGCGCCCGAAGACTCCGACCAGGGTCACCGCAAGGTAAAGGCCGAGCATGAAGAAGGAGCCATGGGCGAAGTTGACGACGCGCGTGACGCCGAAGATCAGCGACAGCCCGGCTGCCACCAGGAACAGCGACGATGCGCCGGCGAGCCCGGTCAGCAGATACGAGGCGAACGCGGTGAGCGTCATGCGAGAATCCTCCCCGGCAGAACCGGGAGAAGGAGTCCGAGCTATTCCTTCGGCCGCAGCTTCATCACCGCGTCGTCGGTCGGCAGGAACTTAGCGCCGTCGGCGAAGCCCCAGTCGACCATCACGCCCTTGCCGTCCTTGAGCGCGAGCTTGCCGACATAGGCGCCCATCGTCGACTGGTGGTCGAGTGCGCGATAGGTGATCGGGCCGAAAGGCGAGGAGAGGGAGAGCCCCTTCATCGCCTCGACCATCTTTTCCTGGTCGAGCGAGCCCGCCTTCTTCACGGCCGCGGCGAAGCTGTGGATCGCCGTGTACCCGACGACAGAGCCCAGGCGCGGGTAGTCCTTGAACTTCGCCTGGTAGGCGTCGAGGAACGTCTTGTGCTCGGGCGTCGCAATGCTCTGCCACGGATAGCCGGTGACGACCCAGCCTTCCGGCGTCTCGTCCTTCAGCGGATCGAGGTACTCGGGCTCGCCGCCGAGGAGGTTGATCACCGGCCGGTTCTTGAACAGGCCGCGCAGGTTGCCTTCGCGCACGAACTTGGCCAGGTCGGGGCCGAAGAGGGATGAGAAGATCGCATCCGGCTTCGCGTCCTCGATCGCCTGGGCGACCGCGCCGGCGTCGATGCGGCCGAGCGCCGGGGCCTGCTCGGCGACGAATTGGACGCCCGGCTGCTTTTCGGTCAGCAGCTTCTTGAAGGCGTCGGTCGCCGACTGGCCGTACTCGTAGTTCGGATACACGATCGCCCAGCGAGCCTTGTTCGCCTTCAGCGCTTCCGGCACCAGCATGGCGGTCTGCATGTAGGTCGAGGCGCGGAGCCGGAAGGTGTAGCGGTTGCCGTTCTCCAAGACGATCTTGTCGGTCAGAGGCTCGGCCGCGATGAACAGGGTCTTGCGCTGCTTGGCGAAGTCGGCGACCGCGAGGCCGACGTTGGAGGCGAAGGTGCCGGTCAGCGCCGCGACGCCCTCGCGGGTCAGCAGCTCCTCGGCGACACGGACCGCGTCGCCCGGCGTGCCGCCGTCGTCGCGGATGACGATCTCGAGCGGCCGGCCGAGGATACCCCCGGCGGCGTTGATCTCGGTGCGCGCGAGCTCCATGCCCAACTTGTAGGGCTCAAGGAACGCTGCAAACACCTTGTAGCTGTTGAGCTCGCCGAGCTTGATCGGCTGTGCCTCGGCGGCGCCGGCGACCAGGGTCGCGGCGAGCAAGCCCAGAATGGCCTTCATCTTTCGTGTGACTCCGCTTTGAAGGTGGTCCGGCCCGCGATCAGGCCGCGCGCGACTCCCTGTGAGCCGTCGATCTCTCCTCGAAGCGGGTGGACTAAAGCCGACTTCCCATTTCATGTCACCTGGGGGCGTCGTCTTAATTCTGTCATATCAATTCCCTAAGCCGGGTGGGGTAAAAAGCCGAGAAGTTCCTTTGGCTTGGCCTGCCGGGAGTATATTAGAGGCGGTCGAGCGGGCTGCCGGACGGTGCGGGCGACCCGGACCCAAGGTGTCGAAAGAAGAAATGAAGGCGCTGAATCCGATCGTGATCTCCGGACGCGAGGTCCTGCCCCTTATCGAGGGCGGCAAGGGCATCGCCGTGATCTGGGAAGAGGCGGATCTCGAGCGCTCGCTG